>JALOTD010000040.1 GCA_025458105.1 Tabrizicola sp.
GGCAGATAAACGCCCGCCATTGCCCCGATTTCCCGCGCCCAAAGGCCGCCCGCGTTCACCAGATGCTCGCAGGTGACGGTGCCCTTTTCGGTGACGACCTCCCAACCGTCTTTCGTCGGCCGCGTCTCCAGCACGCGGTTGTGCAGCACGATCTCCGCCCCGCCCATCCGCGCGGCCTTGGCATAGGCATGGGTGGTGCCCGAAGGGTCAAGGTGGCCGTCCAGCGGATCGTAAAGCCCGCCCAGGACACCCTTCACATCGACCAGACCGTCGGTCAGCTTGGTGATCTCGGCCGGCGACAGAATCTCGGTGTCCAGCCCCATGTAGCGATGCTTGGCGCGTTCGGCCTTCAGCATCTCGAACCGCGCCTCGTTGTCGGCCAGCGTCACCCCGCCCACGTGGTGCAACCCGCAGGACATGCCGGTGATCGCCTCCAGCTCCTTGTAAAGCCGGATGGTATAGCCCTGCAGCGCTGCCATGTTGGTGTCGCCGTTGATCGTGTGAAATCCGCCCGCTGCGTGCCAAGTGGACCCAGACGTCAGTTCCGAACGTTCGATCAGCGTCACGTCCGACCAGCCCAGCTTGGTGAGATGATACAAGACCGAACAGCCGACGACGCCACCGCCGATCACGACCACGCGGGAATGGGTTTTCATGCGCGACTCCCTAACTGCCCCGGGCAATCTGGCCGGGGCAGGGGACTGGGTCATGCGGTTT
Organism: Tabrizicola sp.; assembly: GCA_025458105.1. Lineage (GTDB taxonomy): Bacteria > Pseudomonadota > Alphaproteobacteria > Rhodobacterales > Rhodobacteraceae > Tabrizicola. Next base: position 718 of record JALOTD010000040.1, read on the forward strand.
TGCGACAAAGAATGTCGCGGGCGTTACTTCTCGGGGATCAACCCGCGCGGGCTGAAGCGCAGGACGAGAAGCAGGATCACCCCCATGGTCAACAGCCGCATGTGCTGCGCCGACCCCAAAAGGTGATCGCGTAGCCAGCCGTCCGGCATCGGCGCGGTCAGGACCTGCATGATGTTCGGCCCCACGTTCTCGACCACCAGCCACAGCCAGCCGATCAGAAGGCCGCCGAGCACCGTGCCCAGGTTGTTGCCCGACCCGCCGACAATCACCATCACCCAGACTAGGAAGGTGAAGGCCAATGGGTTGTAGGTGCCCGGGGTCAACTGCCCGTCCATCGAGGTCAGCATCGCCCCGGCAAAGCCGATCACCGCCGACCCCAGGATGAACACCTGCAGGTGCCGGCCGGTCACGTCCTTGCCCATGGCCGCGGCGGACACCTCATTGTCGCGGATCGCCCGCATCATCCGGCCCCAGGGGCTGTGCAAGGCCCGCTCTGACGCCCAGATGACGATCAGAAGGACCGTTCCAAACAGCAGCAGGTACAGCAAGTCGACCAGCGTGATCGAGGCCGTGCGCGGGTCCATGCCCCAGCGTGTGGCGGTCTCGACAAAGCCTGGATCGGCCTGCAAGTCGACCTCATAGGGCACTGGCCAGGGGCGCGGCAGTTCGGTGATGTTCTTCACCCCGCGCGCCAGCCAGTCCTCGTTCTTGATGACCGCGACGATGATTTCGGCAATTCCCAGCGTGGCAATGGCCAGATAGTCCGACCGAAGGCCCAGGGCCGTCTTGCCGATGGCCCAGGCCACGGCGGCGGCCAGAAGCCCCCCCACCGGCCAGGCGATCAGCGACGGCAGCCCAAGGCCGCCGACGTTGCCCGCGTTCTGCGGGTTCACCGCCTCGACCGCCATCACGTTCGGATCGAACACGGCGCGGAACAGGAAGAACCCGCCCACCAACAGGCCCGCGACGACGGCCGTCCGCGCCAGACCCTTCGACATCAGCCGCCAGGCGAACAGCGCCGCAATCGCCGCCAAGGCCCCCAGGACCAGCGCCAGGAAAATGCCAAGGCCGCCGGCCTGCCAGTTCTCGGTATTCGGCCGGGCCGAGATCAGCACCACGGCCAGCCCCCCGAGCGCGGTGAACCCCATCGTCCCCACGCTGAACAGGCCCGCATAGCCCCACTGGATGTTCACCCCAAGGGCCGCAATCGTGACTAGAAGGGCCGAATTCAGGATGGTCAGTGCCAGTCCCCAGCTTTGCAGAAAGCCGGTCCCCAGATAGAGGCAGGCCACCGCCCCGAACAGCAAGGCCGTCTTGCCCGTCATAGCGATTTCCCCTTGAAGACGCCGGTCGGTCGGAACAACAGCACGATGATGAGGATCGTGAAGCTGACGGCGAATTTGTATTCAGTCGACAGAAGTTGCAGCAGGCCCTCGGGCGCCATGCTTTCGGGGACCAGATAGGTCACGATCTTCTTCCAGGCATTGGTCACCAGCACCTCAGAAAAGGCGATGATGAAGCCGCCCGCAATCGCCCCGATGGGACTGCCCAGCCCGCCGACGATTGCGGCGGCAAAGATCGGCAAGAGCAGCTGGAAATAGGTGAACGGCATGAAGGACTTGTCCAGCCCGTACAGCACCCCCGCCGTGGTCGCCAGCGCCGCCGCGATGATCCAGGTGATCGCCACCACCCGGTCGGGGTTGATGCCCGACAGAAGGGCCAGGTCTTCGTTGTCGGAATAGGCCCGCATTGACTTGCCCGTGCGGGTCTTCTGCAGGAACCAAAACAGCGCGCCCATGGCGATCACCGCCGTCACCACGGTGACGACGACTGTCGTCCGCAATGCCAGCGGCTCGGAGAGACCCGTCGCTTCCATGAAGCTGCGCGGCTCGATGACAAAGCGCGCGCCGTCGGTGAAGGTCTGGTTGTCGACACCGATGATGAACCGGACGATCCCGTTCATCACGAACATCACGCCGAGCGAGACGATGACGACGATGGTCGGGCTCGCCTTCTGTCGGCGGTAGAAGCGATAGACGGTCCGGTCGGTCACCAGCACCAGGGCCGCCGTTGCCGCAATCCCAACCGGTAGGGCCAGAAGTGCGGTCGGCAAGGGGCCGAAGCCGATCCCCTGTGCCTGCAGCCACCAGGTCAGCAGGATCGTGACCATGGTGCCAAAGGCCATCGTGTCGCCATGGGCAAAGTTCGAAAACCGCAGGATGCTGTAGATCAGCGTCACGCCCAGCGCACCCAGCGCGAGCTGCGCGCCATAGCTAACGGCCGGGATGAACATGAAATTCAGAAAGGCCACCAGGGCGTTCAGGATGTCCACTTAGGCGGCCCTTTCACATGTCGCTACATAGCCGCCGCCATAGAGACCATCCTTGTCCAGGACATGGTCCGAGCGGATCAGCCTTCCGTCGTTGAAAAGCGTAACCATCGAGCCGCCGGTATCATCGAAGCTGGCAAAGGACCGGCTGTCCGCGCCTTCGCCGATCTGCTTGGCTTCGGCCGTGTAGCCGCCGATCTCGATCTCCAGGGCGTCGCTGGTCGTCTTGATGCCAAAGCCGAAGGGCGGATCGATTGCGACGCAGCCGTCCGCGTAGTCGCAGGTTTCGGTCACCATGCAGGTCCATTCCTCGGCCCCCGCAGCCGAAGCACCGATGGTTGTGAAAAGAACAACGGCCCATCCGCGCCAGTCCATTCTATCCCCCCAGAAAACTGCGCCGCACTTCCGGGTCGGCCATCAGGGCCTTGCCGGTGTCGGTGAAACGGTTGCGGCCCTGCACCAGGACATAGCCCTTGTCGGCAATCTCCAGTGCCTGCCGGGCGTTCTGTTCGACCATAAGGATCGAGATTCCCGTGCGCGCCACCTCGATGATCCGGTCGAACAGTTCGTCCATTACGATCGGGCTGACGCCGGCGGTCGGTTCGTCCAGCATCAGAACCTTGGGCTGGGTCATCAATGCCCGCCCCACGGCCACCTGCTGGCGCTGGCCGCCCGACAGTTCCCCCGCCGCCTGATAGCGCTTGGTCTTCAGGATCGGAAACAGCGAATACACCTGCTCCAGCGTGCCCTTGATGTCGTCGCGGCGCAGGAAGGCGCCCATCTCCAGGTTTTCCTCGACCGTCATCGAGGTGAAGATGTTGTGGGTCTGCGGCACGAAGGCCATGCCCTTGGCCACCCGCGCCTGCGGGGTCAGCGCCGTGATGTCCTCGCCGTCCAGCTTCACATGCCCGCCGCGAAGCTTCAGCATGCCAAAGACGGCTTTCATCGCGGTGGATTTGCCCGCGCCGTTCGGGCCGACGATCACCGCGATCTCGCCCTTTTCCACTGCGATGGTGCAGGCGTGCAGGATGTCGACCGCGCCATAGCCGCCGGTCATCGCCTCGCCGATCAGGAAGGGTGCAGTCATTCCGGAAAATCCAGTCTTATCGCCGCGCACAATTCCTTGTGCGCCTCACGGTGGGTGTCGTCAAAACTGTCGGCCGCCGCTGTCGTAGTCACGTCCAGCGCCAGACCCTGGCCAACATGGCCGGTCATCGCGACGATCAGCTTTGGCTCGTGCCGGGGCCGCCAGACCGAACCGGCCGAAATCCGGCCGTCGATTTCGGAAAACCAGGTTTCCAGCACCTGGGCCCGGGCACGCATCGGGGCCTGGCCCTGCTCCCAGTTCGCCCAGATCTCGCCTTCAGCATCCAGTCCCGTCTCAAGCCGGATTGTCGCGGTCAGGCCCGTGGCATGGGTCAGCGTCACCACCCCGTCCGCCGCAGTCTCTCGCGCCCAGCCCCAGACGTCGCACAGGCGAAGGCTGGGTAGGACCTCGGTGCAGGTCTCGGCCTGGAGCACCTTTGGCAGAAGGGCCAGGGGAAGCATGGACAGGGTGGCACGGCGGGTGAGGTTAGGCATCATGGCACTCCGGCTACGGCGCCGCGACGACCGCGACGCCTTCAACCGGGTTGGACGCGCACCGACCACCACGGGCTTGGCCGTAGTCAGGCTTTCCAGACGGGCGGGGTTCACGCCGTCCCCTCCTTGACCTTGTTCTTCAGGCCCGTGCCAAGATATGCCTCGATTACGCGCTCGTCGTTCTTGACCTGATCGACCGTGCCTTCCGCCAAAACCTTTCCCTCGGCCATGCAGATGACCGGGTCGCAAAGGCGCGCGATGAAATCCATGTCATGCTCGATCACGCAGAAGGTATAGCCGCGCTCCTTGTTCAGCCGCACGATGGCATCGCCGATCGTGTTCAGCAGCGTCCGGTTCACGCCCGCGCCGACCTCGTCCAGGAAGACGATCTTGGCATCCACCATCATCGTCCGGCCCAGTTCCAGAAGCTTCTTCTGCCCGCCCGAGATCATGCTGGCCTTTTGATCCGCCAGGTGGCTGATCGTCAGGAACTCCAGCACCTCATCAGCCTTGGCGCGGATGCGCTCCTCCTCCTCAGCCACGCGGCGACGGTTGAACCAGGTGTTCCAGATGGCCTCTCCCGCCTGGTTCGGGGGCACCATCATCAGGTTTTCCCGCACGGTCATGCTGCCGAACTCATGCGCGATCTGGAAGGTGCGCAAGAGGCCCTTGTGGAACAGCACATGCGGCGGCAGGCCGGTGATATCCTCACCATCCATCAGCACGCGGCCACTTGTCGGCGGCAGACGGCCGGCGATCACGTTGAACAGCGTGGTCTTGCCCGCGCCATTCGGCCCGATCAGCCCGGTGATTGACCCGGTCTTGATGGTCAGCGACGCCCCGTCGACAGCGTGAAAGCCACCGAAATGCCGGTGCAGGTCTTCGACAACGATCATCCGTTTCCCCCAGGTCCTGCCTTGTCAGCTGCAAGCGCGGCAGGTTCTTGTAGAACGGCCCGGGGGATGCCCGGGCCGTTCGTTTCTGTCAACCGAATTTCCGGATCAACGGAACTGGACGGTTTCGTACACGCCGCCCTTGACCTCGAACTGCCGATAACGCCCGGCGCTTTCGCCCGGCCCAATCAGCTGCACACCCGAGGCACCGTCATAGTCGATGGCGGTGCCTGCAGCGATCAGCTCCAGCGCCTTGCCGATCTCGCCCGGCAGGATCTTCACGCCCGACCCGTCCGCAGGGCCATTCGCGATTTCCAGGATCTTGTCCTTGTAGACCTGCGGGTCGGTCGAACCAGCAGCCTGCATCGCCAGAATGATCAGCGCGGCAGCGTCATAGGACTCCATCGAATAGGGCGAGGTTGCGTCGAACGGAGTGGGCGCGGTCTTGCCCATTTCGGTCAGAACGGCGGCACCCGCCGAGTCCGACTGTGCGACCTGGCCGTAGGAGCCATCCAGCGCCGGGCCGATGGCCTTAGGCAGGTTGTCCCCGACCATGCCGCCCGGCAGGCCGAAAGTAGAGAAGGCGCCGCTGTCCAGCGCTGCCCGGATGATGCCCTGGCCGCCCTGGTCCAGATAACCTGCCACGACCAGAAGGTCGCCTCCGGCCGAGGCAAGCGCCGCGACTTCGGCCGAATAATCGGCCTTGCCGTCTTCATGCGGAGCGTTGATCGTCACACTGCCTCCGCGGGCGGTGAACGAGGTCGCAATCGCTTCCGACAGACCCTTGCCATAGTCGTTGTTGGTATAGGTCAGCGCGATCGACTTGATGCCCTTTTCCACAAGGATATCGGCCATCACTTCGCCCTCGCGCGCGTCAGACGGCGCGGTGCGGAAGAACAGCCCGTCATCTTCAGCGGTGGTCAGTGCGGGCGAGGTGGCCGACGGCGAGATCATGACCATCCCGTTCGGACGCGCAACGTTCTGCAGCACGGCGCCGGTGATGCCCGAGCAGTCGCCGCCGATGATGCCCTTGACGCCTTCCGCCGTAATCAGACGCTCGGCCGCAGCCGTGCCCGCCGCCGTGTCGACCGCGCAAGTCGAGTCGGCGCGAACGCCGACAACGGTCGAGCCGTTCAGGAACTTGCCAGAATCCGAGGCTTCTTTCATGGCCAGGTCGGCAGCGGCAGCCATATGGCCGGTCAGCGATTCAATCGGCCCGGTGAAGCCGATGAAGATGCCCAGCTTGACTTCTTCAGCCGAGGCGGCGCCGGCCAAAGCAGCAGAAGCCACGGTCGCCAGAAGCAGTTTTTTCATTCTTGTCTCCCTAATTGGATCGCAATCCTGAAAGTGACCCTAGAGGGCGTCCTGCGAAAAGAAAAGCGGTTTGAATCGGGTTGTTTCGGGCGCATGACGGTAAACAAAGGCGTTACCCGGCGTGACTGGACCGGGCCGAAGACCTCTCTACATTTATCTTGCAACCAGGAAGGGAAGTCGGAATGCACACATCACCGCTGATCGGCCTTGGCCTTGTTCTTGCCGCCGCTCCATGCTTCGCGCAAGCGGTTGTCGGCTCGTCAGCAGGGGCCCTCGAAATCACTCCGGTGGCCAGCGGTCTTGATGAACCTTGGGGCCTTGCTTTCCTTCCAAACGGCAGCTTTCTGGTGACTGAGCGTGGCGGGGCCATCAAACTCTTTCCCTCGGCCGGAAGTGAGCCCGTGCTACTGGACGGCGGCCCGTCGGTCGAGGTCGACGGTCAGGGTGGCCTCCTTGATATCCTGGTTCCCGCAGATTTCGAGACGAGCCGCGAGGTTTGGCTGACCTACGCTGCGACGGGTTCTGCCGGGGCAGTCACGGCCGTCGGGCGCGGGGTGTTGTCGGCGGACGGGTCGCGGCTTGACGGGTTTGAAACGGTGTTCTCGATCCCAGAGGGCGCGTCCGGGGGGCGGCACTTTGGGTCGAGGTTGGTGGAGGCTGCGGATGGCACGCTTTTCCTGACGGTCGGCGACCGGGGGACGGGACCTGACGGGATGGAAGCGCAAGATCCGATGCGGGGCGAGGGGAAGGTGATCCACCTGACCCGCGATGGCCAGCCCGCGACCACGGTGGACGGGGCCTTGCCGGGGGTGTTCAGCTGGGGCCACCGCAACCCGCAGGGCGCGGCGTTGGACCTGGAAGGGCGGCTTCTTACGACCGAGCACGGCGCGCAGGGGGGGGACGAACTGAACGCGCCGCAGGTGGGGCGGAACTATGGGTGGCCGGTCATCACCTTCGGGGAAAACTACGGCGGTGGCCGGATCGGTGAGGGGACCGAGAAGGCGGGGATGGAGCAGCCGCTGCATTACTGGGACCCCTCGATCGCGCCGTCGGGGCTGGTCGTCTATTCGGGCAAGCTGATCCCGAAGTGGCGGGGGGACATCCTGTTTGGGTCCTTGAATAGCGACTTTCTGGGCAGGCTGGATCCCGACACCCCCGGCCCGACCGGGTTCGCCGAGGAGCGGATTTCCAGCGCCGAGACGGGGCGGGTCCGGGACGTGGTGGAGGCCCCGGACGGGTCGATCTGGTTCCTGTCGGTGACGAACGAGGCGGCCTACCGGATCGCGCCTGCCAAGTGATGTCCACGCGTGGACATGGAAATAAGTACAATAGAATCAATGGACCAACTGTGGACGTTCATGCGGTGTTAACCGAGATACGGACAGCTTGCCCCCGGATATCCGGGCTAGCTGTCCAGTCATCCGTCCGGGGCTGAGCGTCCAAGATACTGGACCCTGCTCTCCCTTCATGAATTCTGGTCGGCAAAAGGAGGTCACTTTGGGAGGCACCATGCCAAGTCACCGAGCGACCCGGAGGCCGAGCGGCTGTCGGCCAGAACGGCGCTGCCGTTACGGTGCTGCGGTCACCGGGAAATCGGCTGGCCCGGCGTCGGCAAGGGGCAGGCGGAAGTGCCACCATTCGGCGTCGTAGCCGGTGAAGCCTTCTGCGGCGAGGGCATCCGCCAGACGCGCCCGGTTGGTGAGGGCTTCGGTTGACAGGGCGTACGCTGAGCCGGAGAGCGGGGAAAAGCAGTCGAAAGCAGTACCGAAGTCCAGACCGGTTTCGGCGGGCCGGTCGGCAAACGGGGCATCGCAGCGCACCTGCGGTGTCCCCACGGGCCGCTGGACCCGGTCGCCAAGGCGGATGAGCCCGAGGTCAACCGCCGTGCCAGTCGAATGTGATGAGCGCCGCGCGATAAAGCCCTTCGGCGCAAGGTCGGTGCGGGCGAGATCGGGGAAGAAGTAGCTTCCCATATCCGGCCCGATGCCGCTTTCGGCCCAGTCGGCAAAATGTTGGACGGCCCGGACCGGGCGATAACAGTCCCAGAGGATCAGCCCGTAGCCGTCGGCGTTCAACTGCGCTTCGGCCCGGATCAGCGCCTGTGCCACGGGGTCGCGCAGGATGCATTCGCCGGCCTCATATCCCGGAACAATGGCCCCAGTGAAGTTGAAGGCGCGGGCATAGCGGATGTCCTGCGCGATACCTGGCGCGATGTCGGACAGGCGGACCCAGTCTTCGGGCAGGGCATCGGCCTGGGCCTGTGCGGGCAGCAGACTGACGGCCAAGAGCAGGCAGCGGATCACTCGCGTTCGATCCCGCCGCTGGAGATCCAGCCGCGCTGGCCCTTGTACTCTATCAGGCACCAGTCCTTGCCGGTGCCGCTGTCAGGCGGCAGGCAAATGTCGACGGTGAAGCCGCCGATGCCTTCGCCGATCTGGAAGAGAATCGGATAGCCCGTGCCACGCCCGTCACGCACGTTCATACGGCCTTCCGACACGCCCTGCTTGACGCGCCAGGTCTCAATCGTCTGGCTGTTCGCCTCGCTTTCCTGGATCGCGGTGGCGAGATCGATGGCAGAGGTTGCCAGCGCCTCGCACCCGGCGTGGATGCGGGCGAAGGTGAGGAGGTCGTCGACCCGGTAGGGGAAGGCCAGTTTCATGAAGTCATTGCCCGCATGAAAGCAGGGATCATCCGCCAGGGTGTCTGGAATGTCGGCCGCGGCAGTGTGGAGCGGATCGTCAACCTCGTCCGCATCCGCGACCGGCGGCGTATCTGCGGGGGGCGGGGTTCCCAGCTTGTCGAACTGGGTGATGGCGGGCGGGTCTGCTGGGTCATCCAGCGGGGCCGCGCCCCGGGTGGGGGCGCTGGCCAAGAAGAAGTCATCGGTCAACTCGTCATAATAGGCGGGGCGCTGCTTGTGGCTGACGGTGGCGGCCAGCGCCTCGACATCGCGGCGGACCGAGCGGGCGAGGTCCTGGATCGACTGGTCAGGGTCCTGCATCTGGCGCAGAAGCGCGCGGGTAAAGACGGAATTCGGGTCGGTGTCATTCGCACCCATCGCGTCCAGCGCGGCCTGGCCGGTGCCTGCGGAGAAGAGGATGAAGGTGCCCTCTGGCGCGGCAACGGCGGCAAGCCCCCGCGTGCCGCCAAGCGAGCGGGTTGTGGACTTTGGAAACGGGTTGTCACGGCAGGCGTCGAGCACCAAAAGCGTGACGCGCGCGCCGCGCGACTGGATCGTGTCCAGCACCTGATCGACCGCGATGCTTTCGGCGGTGAGGAACGCCTCATCCTCGGGTCCCGCCGGGGGCGCGTCTGTCGGGATCAGGTAGTTGCGGCCCTGGATTTCCACCCCGTGGCCGGCGAAGTAGAACACGACCTCGGCCCCCGGTTCGATCTGGGCGGCCAGGTCAGAGAGCGCGCGGGTCATCGTGCGGCGGTCGGCGTCCTGGGCCAGGGTGACGGCAAAGCCGTGGTCGGACAGGGCCTGGGCGATGGCCTTTGCATCATTGCGCGCCTTGGCGAGCGGGGGCAGGTCCAAGTAGCTGTCATTGCCGATGACCAGCGCCAGGCGTTGGGCCAAAGCCGGTGTGACCGCGAGAAGCGCGACCGTGAAAAGCGCGAGGCGCAGAAGGTGTAACATGCTGGCAGCCCGTCAAAACCCGCGCCACGGTAGCATGGGCTTGACGCCCCGCCAACCGGCCTGGGTCAGATCGATAGGCGCACGGGAACCGCGCCGGGCATGCCTTGCGTCCCGCGTTCGCGGTAAGGCGTGGTGTTGTAATGGCTGCGGTAGCACTTCGAGAAATGCGACGGCGAGGCAAAGCCGCAGGCAAGGGCCACGTTGATCACGCTCATGTCGGTCTGCATGAGGAGGTTGCGCGCCTTTTGCAGGCGAAGCTCCATGTAATAGCGCTTTGGGCTGCGGTTGAGGTAGCGGCGGAACAGGCGTTCCAGCTGGCGGGTGGACATGCCGACCTCTTCGGCGAGGTCTGCGGGCGACATCGGGTCTTCGATGTTGCCCTCCATCATCTGGATGACCTGGGAAAGCTTGGGGTGGCGGACGCCGATGCGGGTCGGGATCGACAGGCGCTGGGTGTCCTGGTCGGTGCGGATGGCGGAGTAGATCAGCTGGTCGGCCACGGTATTGGCGAGGTCTTCGCCGTGATCGGCGGCGATGACCTTGAGCATGAGGTCGATGGACGAGGTGCCCCCGGCGGTGGACCAGCGGTTGCCGTCCATCACGAAGACGGATTTCGTCAGCTTGACGGCTTCGAATTCCTCAAGGAAGCCGTCCTGGTTTTCCCAGTGGATGGTCGCCTTCTTGCCGTCCAGGAGGCCGGCCTTGGCCACTGCATAGGCCCCGGTGCAGAGCCCGCCGATGGTCGCGCCGCGCCGCGCCTCTCGCCGGAGCCAGTTCAGGACGCCGCGGGTGGCGGCCTTCTGGACATCGATCCCGCCGCAGACGAGGACGACATCCTCGCGGTCGATCTCATCGAGCCCCATGTCTAGCTTGAAGGCGGCGCCGTTCGAGCAGGTGGCATAGGTGCCTTCGCCGGCGAGGACCCAGCGGTAGAGCTCTTCCCCGGCGACACGGTTGGCGATGCGCAGGGGTTCGATTGCCCCGGCGAAAGACAGCATGGTGAAGCGGTCGAGAAGCAGAAAGACAAAACGCCGGGGCGCGGTTGGTTTGGTCAGCGAGGTGGCCTTGCGGGGAGGATTCGTCATCTTGCGACCTGAACGTGTCGTTTGCATGCTACGCAATCGCAAATTCCCCCCCTCCGCAAGGGCCGAAGCATGTGGTTTTCGCCCAATCTCGGTTTGCCAAGGCGGAAATCGGGGCGTATACCGCAGCCCGACCTGCAAGGGACCGGAGAGAGACGATGACCAAGGGATGGACGAAGACGGCATGGCGCGCGAAACCGCGGGTACAAATGCCGGATTATCCCGATCAGGCGGCGTTGAACGCGGTCGAGGCGCAGCTGTCGAAGTATCCTCCGCTGGTCTTCGCGGGCGAGGCGCGGCGGCTGAAGAAGCAGCTGGCGCTGGCGGGCGAGGGGAAGGCTTTCCTTCTGCAGGGCGGCGACTGCGCGGAAAGCTTTGCCGAGTTCAGTGCGGACAACATCCGCGACACCTTCCGGGTGATGCTGCAGATGGCCGTCGTGCTGACCTATGCCGCCAAGGTGCCGGTCATCAAGGTGGGGCGCATGGCGGGCCAGTTCGCAAAGCCCCGGTCGGCCCCGACCGAGATCATCAACGGGGTGGAACTGCCCAGCTACAAGGGCGACATCATCAACGGCTTTGACCCGACGCCCGAGGCGCGCATCCCCGATCCGAACCGGATGCTTCAGGCCTATACCCAGGCGGCGGCGTCGCTGAACCTGCTCCGTGCCTTCAGCACGGGCGGTTTCGCCGACATCCACCGCGTCCATTCCTGGACACTTGGCTTTGCCGAGCATGACAAGGCCGAGCGTTACCGCGAGATGGCGAACCGGATTTCCGACGCGCTTGACTTCATGAACGCAGCCGGTGTGAACAGCGACACCGCGAACGAACTTTCCCGCGTCGACTTCTACACCAGCCACGAGGCGCTGCTTCTGGAGTATGAAGAGGCCCTGTGCCGGGTGGACAGCATCACCGGGCAGAACGTTGCCGGGTCCGGTCACATGATCTGGATCGGCGACCGCACCCGCCAGCCTGATGGCGCGCATGTTGAATTCTGCCGGGGCGTGCTGAACCCGATCGGCCTGAAGTGCGGTCCCTCGACCACAGCCGAGGACCTCAAGGTCCTGATGGCCAAGCTGAACCCGGAAAATGAGCCGGGCCGCCTGACCCTGATCGCCCGGTTCGGCGCAGGGAAAGTCGGTGACAACCTGCCGCGCCTTATCAAGACGGTGCAACAGGAAGGCGCAAATGTCGTCTGGTCCTGTGACCCGATGCACGGCAACACGATCAAGGCGGCCTCGGGATACAAGACGCGGCCCTTCGACAGTGTGCTGCGCGAGGTGCGGGAGTTCTTCGCGATCCACAAGGCCGAGGGCACCCAGCCCGGCGGCGTGCATTTCGAGATGACGGGCCAGGACGTGACCGAATGCACGGGCGGTCTGCGCGCCGTCAGCGACGAAAACCTTGCTGACCGCTACCACACGGCGTGCGACCCGCGTCTGAACGCAAGTCAGTCGCTGGAACTGGCCTTCCTCGTGGCGGAAGAATTGTCGTCGCAGCGCGAAGCGGCACGTCGAGTCGCCCTGTGAGCCAAGGGTTATGGAGCCGGGCCATCACGCCCGGTTCCGCATTGGCCCATCAGTGGTTGGAATGAACCAGCGTCAAGTGCGCCTTGCGCCGGACCGGCGTTGGCGCCGCTGCGGCAGCAGGTGCTGAAGGCAGGACCAGACGCTCTTCCCGCCGGGCAAGGACCTGGAACTTGCAGCGTGAGTGGCTTGCGGCGTTGAAGCCAATTGCCCCAAGCAATTGCTGTCGGTCTCCTTCGGTCCTTAGCGGCATAAGAAGGATGCGGGCAACGACCGTGCCCTGGGTTCCACGGTCGGCGCCAAGGTCGATCTCGGCCACGGAAGGCGTTGCAAAGACCCGTTCCAGCACCTCACCGAAGATGCCCCGCGACTCGCTGGCGAAAAGACAGGAGAGCGGCAATCCGCGCAGGTCGAGGCCGGCAAAATCCGCAAGGCCCGATCCGGCGATGCGAACCTGCGCAAGCCCCTTGCCGATCCGTTCGGCAATGAACACGCGATCCAGCACCCCTGCCAGACCGCGTGGATCCAGCGAAAGACGGGCAGGCAGGCTGTCGGTGCGCAGCGCCTCCCAATAGGCGCGGACCTGGGCCAGACCGTCGAAGACAACCGGTGCCGGTGTGGGTGACGCGGTGCGAAACCGTTCCAGAAATGTCAGTGCCATGGTCGTCTCCACCTGAAACCTGCGGGTCTTGCGGTCAAACCCCTGGCCGCGCGATGGTGACACGCTACTCCGGATCGTGAAGATTCGGACGAAAATCTAATCAAATGGTAAATGCCGGTCGCGGCAAGCCTAAGGAGGACCGATGATCTCGATGACGGGCTTTGCCGCACGGCGTGGGGCAGCCTTGGGCTATAGCTGGAGTTGGGACTTGCGGTCGGTCAACGGCAAGGGGTTGGACCTGCGCCTGCGGTTGCCGGACTGGATCGACGGGCTGGAAGTGGCGGTCCGGGCCGAGCTGCAGAAGGCGTTGAGCCGGGGCAATGTCAGCCTGTCTCTGAAGGTGGCGCAGACCGCAGCCGAGGAGGGGGCGGTGTTCCGGCTGAACCCGCTGCACCTGTCGGCGGCGCTGTCGGCGCTTGCCGAGGTTGAGGAAGCCGCACTTGCGGCCGGTATGACCCTGCGCCAGCCGACGGCGGCGGATGTCCTTGGTTTGCGGGGGGTGATCGATCAGGCGCAGTCGGATCAGGATACGGTGGCCTTGCGTCAGGCCCTTTTGGCCGATCTGCCGCCGCTTCTGGCCGATTTCGCGGCGATGCGAGCGTCAGAGGGGGCGGCGCTGGCAGCTGTTCTTTCGGCGCAGCTGGACCGTATTGCCGCCCTGACGGTCGAAGCCGCCGCAGAGGCAAACGCCAGAGCCATGTCGCAGGCCGAGACCTTGCGCGAGGGCGTAGCCCGCATTATGGGCGCGACAGAGGCGGTAGATGCGGGACGACTGGCGCAGGAGCTGGCGCTGTTGGCGGTCAAGACCGATGTCACGGAAGAGCTGGACCGCTTGGCGGCCCATGTCGAGGCCGCGCGCGGCCATCTGGCAGACCCGGCGCCTGCCGGACGGAAGCTGGATTTCCTGATGCAGGAATTCATGCGCGAGGCCAACACGCTGTGTTCCAAGGCGCAGTCGCTGGCGCTGACCCGGATCGGCCTTGACCTGAAAACCGTCATCGATCAGATGCGCGAACAGGTCCAGAATGTGGAATAGGCAATGATCCGGCGCGGGCTGCTTCTTATCCTCTCCTCGCCCTCAGGCGCGGGGAAATCGACGCTGTCGCGGATGCTGATGGAGTGGGACCCGACGATGCGCTTTTCGGTCTCGGCCACCACGCGCAAGCCTAGGCCCGGGGAACAGGACGGGCGGGAATACTATTTCCGCAGCCGTGAAGAGTTCGAGGCGATGGTCCGCGAAGGGCAGATGCTGGAGCATGCCGAGGTCTTCGGGAACTTCTATGGTTCTCCGCGCGGACCGGTCGAGGCCGCGATGCAGGCGGGCACCGACACGGTCTTTGACATCGACTGGCAGGGTGGCCAGCAGGTCAAGCAGGCGATGCGGGGGGATGTCGTGTCGATCTTCATCCTGCCGCCGTCGATCGCCGAACTGGACCGACGCTTGCGCGGCCGCGCCCAAGACAGCGATGAGGTGATCGCGGTCCGGATGGCAAAGAGCCGTGACGAGATTAGCCATTGGGCGGAATACGACTATGTCCTGGTGAACGAGGACCTGGATCGCACCTTCGACAGCCTGAAGACGATCCTGACCGCCGAACGCCTGAAACGCGAGCGTCAGCCGCAACTGTCAGGTTTTGTCCGCTCCCTGAACGAGGAGTTCGAGGCCAGATGATCTATGCCCTGGACGGAATAGCCCCTCAGATCGACCCCTTGGCCTGGGTGGCTCCGGATGCGAACGTGATTGGGCGCGTGGTGCTTGAAGCGGAGGCTTCGGTCTGGTTCGGCGTGACGATCCGGGGCGACAATGAAGAGATTCGCGTCGGTCCAGGATCGAATGTGCAGGAAAACTGCGTCCTGCATACCGACATGGGCTATCCGCTGGTGATCGGCGCAAACTGCACGATCGGCCACAAGGCCATGCTGCACGGCTGCACGATCGGCGAGGGAACGCTGATCGGCATGGGGGCGACGATCCTGAACGGCGCAAGGATCGGCAAGGGCTGCCTGATCGGGGCCTGTGCGCTGGTTTCCGAGGGCAAAGAGATCCCCGACGGCAGCCTGGTTATGGGCGCGCCGGGCAGGGTGGTGCGCGAGCTGGACCCTGCCGCCCGCGAACGGCTGCTTCTGTCGGCTACCGGCTACCGGGCGAATGCGCGGCGGTTTGCCCTTGGGTGCCGTCCGGTCTAGGGCGTGCTGGCCTCGGGGGGCGGCGTCTCTACCAGTTCCAGCGAGATGCCCTGGCGAACGGCATAGGCACGCAGCTCGCGCAGGACGATCTGTCGGTTTGGCAGCTTTGGCGCGATCACCCGCAGCTGGCCGCGAAAGCCTGACGAGCCCAACGCTTCGATGATTTCCAACGCGTCGAACTCTGGGCAGAAAAGCGGGGCAACGACCAGCTCGACCGTTTCCGGTACCGGCAGGACCGACGCCAGATCGTCATAGCCAATCGAGAGCATGTCGTCGGTGCGCGAGACACCTTCCGGCAAAGTGGCCTCGGGAACGGCGATCACGAGGCACCGAAAATTCTTTGGCATCAATACGACTCCACCTTCTTCAGTAAGGGGCGCCTCGTCGTCGGTCATTCTGCAGGACTTTACGCGGGGCCGGCCTTTGTTCCGGGCAAAGGCCGGCTACGAACCATTCACGCACCCATTGACCCTACTGCGATTTCCGCGCAACGCAAGCTGAACCGTATCAGCAAGACTAGAGGCCCGGACGATGATTGACAGATCAGAGACTTCGGCAGAGGGCGGGCTCTGGCCCCGTGTGTTGGCGGGAGTGCCCATGCCGGCTCTTCTCGTCACCTCCCAGGACCGGATCGCCGCCTGCAACGACCGGGCGCTCGGCCTGTTCGGGGCGGGCATCCGGGGCCGCAACCCGGCCATGGCGGTGCGAAGCCCTGGCGTCCTGGGCGCGATTGCCGAAGCCTTGCGCCGGGGCGGCGTGCATGAGGCCCGGCTGACGCTTCTGCGCGAGGGGCAGGAGGCCGTGTTCCAGGCAACCGTCTCGGGTCAGGGCGACGGTCTGGCCCTTTGTGTCTTCCGGGACATCAGCGAGGAGGAGAAGGCCGAGGCGATGCGGCGGGACTTCGTGGCGAACGTCTCCCATGAGCTGCGCACCCCCCTGACCGCGCTGATGGGGTTCATCGAGACGCTGAAGAACGCCGCGAAGGACGACCCGAAGGCGCGGGAGATGTTCCTGGGGATCATGGAGGCCGAGGCGGGGCGGATGAACCGGCTGGTGCGGGATTTGTTGCAGCTGAGCCGGGTCGAGGCGGAGGAGCGGGTCCGGCCGAAGGAGCCGGTGGAGCTGCGGGGGTTGTTGGAGGGGGTGATCTCCTCGCTGCGGGGGGTGGCGGAGAAGACGGGGGATACTGTGGAGCTGGTGGGGGACCCGGTGACGGTGCCGGGCGATCACGATCAGCTGGTGCAGGTCTTCACGAACCTGGTGGAGAACGCGCTGAAGTATGGGAAGGCGGGGCAGGTGGTGCGGGTGACGCTCTCGCCGGAGGAGACGGTGCGGGGGCCGGCGGTGCGGGTGGAGGTCGCGGACGAGGGGGAGGGGATCGACCCGGTCCACCTGCCGCGGCTGACGGAGCGGTTCTACCGGGTCGATTCCCACCGGTCGCGCGAGATGGGGGGGACGGGGCTGGGGCTGGCCATCGTGAAGCACATCGTGAGCCGCCACCGGGGGTGGCTGCGGGTGGACAGTGTGGTGGGCGAGGGGAGCCGGTTCTCGGTCATCCTGCCGCTGAAATGAGGCTGTCCACGCGTGGACAGAGTGGAGGCCGCAAAGGATTCCAATGGGTTAGCTGTGGACGTTCAGGAGTTGTTAACCTGTGTCCTCGGGTCGGGTTGATGGATGGGCGAGGGGAGCCGGTTCTCGGTCGTCCTGCCGCTGGGATGAGCTGGGGGCCGCAAAGGACTCCGTCTGTCCACGGTGGACATTTTCGGATTATGATTTGAAAGCAATGGGTTGCGCGTGGGCGTTAGGGGTTTGTTAAGGGGGTAGGCGAGAGTGTAGCTTTTAGCAGGGTCACTACAAGAACATACTTAACTTTCTGAATGTGACCTAACGACCATCTCCTCAGTCAATTATACCCGCTCCGAATCTCTCATTTTAACCTCTTCGCAAGGTTGCGTTGGTAGCATCATTTAACGGAGTCAGCGGGCGACCATTCACACTTGAAGGCGCGGGGTGCAAGCGCTATCTTGTAGGCACCCGCTCTGCTGGCGGGTGGAGTAACTTGGAAGGACCAAGAATGTACAGATATCCTGACGGGTGGTGATTCCCGAAGAAGCGCCGCAACCTCTTTGTTGCGGCGCTTCTATTTGAATGTCAAAAGTCTTCTAAACGCACGTTTCTCATGAAGCGAAAAGAACGACTCTGCTACATGTTCCCAAGTTTTTCCTTTGGCATAATGGCGGGCTTCTTGACAGTAAGTCAATCCGCGCCTGACATCATTCTCAAATTCAGCACAAACAATTAATACCGCGCCAAGTGAATCCAAAATGCGGTGATCGAGGCTCTCATCAAGGCCGCACGTCAAAACTAAATTATCCACGATCGCAAGTGCTTCTGTGGCACACGCGTCAGTTGCGTCCCTGATAATTTCTCCACCACCAGAGGCCTCGTCAAATGCTCGATGAAAATATGCTTCTGAAAGGTAATAGGCAAGATTCGCATTTGCCATAGGGAGTGCTGAAATGTTGCCGATCTTCTTTAAGCCTTCGACAGTGGCACGGGCAGTAACAATGCTCTCTTCGTACTCGCCTAGTGACATGCAGATTGCTGAGCGAAAATTCAGCGCTCTGAGTGCGTCGGCGCTTCCATCTGGGTACGAAAGAATCCAATCGTCAGCTTTCTCAATAGCCCAATCGTTAAAATCAAGGTACGGCCTGCTGAGTGCAATTAGGGCCGCAATACGACACATTTCCCTTGACGCGCCGTTGTCTTTGATGTGCCTGTCAATCTTTTCAAGAATGCTCGATAGCAAGTCATCATCCAAGTCGGCAACGGAGATACGCGCCGCTTCTGTCTTGACCGACTCAAGTAATTCTTGGACCACAGAGTCGGTCGACGACGCAACCCCTTGTAAAAGTTGCGCCCGGGCGGTTGCCTTTCGCTCTTGCTCGAGCTCATTAGCAGAAAGTATGAGATTTTTTAGAATTTCACTCTGCTCATCCAGAATCTGTGCTACGCTGGTCATTTTTACCATATAGGTATTCAGTCTTGGATCAACGCTTCCACTTGGCTTATAGGTGAGGTCGTGAGTTTTGGCTCCCCAGCTCATGGTAAGAAGGGTCTTAATTTGTATCTCGCAGTGAAGGCCGCGATACTTGCCCTTGCCGGTTGCAATCGCATGATATGCCCGATATCCGCCAGACTCAACTGGATCTATAAATCGCATCTTTTCTACTGAAAAATCTCGGAACTTCTCGGATTTTTCGATGAACCTTGCGATTTCGTCAGTGTCGGATGGATAGTTGCAGACAACCGTAACTCCTGCAATATCGTGAACGTCTTGAGGCTTGGGGCGCTCCGAAGACCCAGCGCTCTTGGACCACTTATACAGCTTAATTGCAATCTTTTTATCTGACTTAATTGGATGCTTCGGATCTTTATCTGCTCGGCAAAAGACTTCTGAAATCAATTGTGCGAGCTTTGGGTTTTCCGTAGTTCTACGGAGCTCCAGAACGATGGACTTCTGAAGCTCATCGAAAAGTGATCTTCGATTAGAGTTCGAAAGGTAGACTTGGACTTGTTGTAACTGATCAGCATAAACTCGACGCATTTACTAACCCGATAGGTTCGAAGAGACGTGTTCTAAGAACCGACCACAGTTACACAAATTCGTCAAGAAAGTTTGGTGGGTAGAATGAGGCGTGCCGAATACCTATGCACAGCCCCAATCACAACCTCCCCAACCGCTCCGTCAAGAGCCGGTAGAACCCCTCCCGGTCCACGGAGCCCATGAACATCGCGTTGGGTCCTCGCTTCGTCACGCGCCACCAGTCGGCGACGGTCATGCCGAGGGTGAGCTCGGAGGCCGTCTCGATCTCCACGTTGATGTGGCGACCGTGGAAGAGGGCGGGTTCGATCAGGTAGGCGATCACGCAGGGGTCGTGCAGGGGGGCGCCTTCGGAGCCGTATTTGGCGGTGTCGAAGCGTTCGAAGAAATCGGTCCAGGAGGCGACGGCC
>JALOTD010000041.1 GCA_025458105.1 Tabrizicola sp.
GTCGACGACCTGAACCCAGTCGAGACAATAGCCTGCAGCCAGAAGGGTCTTGGCGTCGCGGGCGAAGGTGACGGGGTTGCAGGAGACGGCGGCGATCACGGGGATTTTCGACTGAGCAAGGCGGTCGGTCTGCGCCTCGGCCCCGGCGCGGGGGGGGTCAATGACGGCGGCAGTGAAGGTGTTGAGTTCGTCGGGTTCGAGAGGGCGGCGGAAGAGGTCGCGGGTTTCCACGCTGATGCGGTGGAGGTCCGGGGTGTTCCGCGCGGCAAGGTCGAGCGCCTTGGTCATCGCGGCGTCGCCTTCGACGGCGTGGATTTCCATCGCCTGGGCCAAAGGCAGGGTGAAGGTGCCGACGCCAGAGAAGAGGTCGACCACGCGCTTCTGCGGGCCGAGGGCTTGGCGGACAGCGTCAAGAAGGGCGGTTTCGCCTTCTTGCGTTGCCTGAAGGAAGGCCCCGGCCGGGGGGACGACAGTGGTGGTGCCCATCGTCAAGGCAGGGCGGTCGCGGAGGGCCACCGTCTCACCATCCCAGGTCAGACGCGAAAAGGCGTAGGCCTCGGCCAGGCGGGCGAGGTCCATGCGCAAGGCGCTGTCCAGGGGTTTGCCGCCGGTGACCACGACATCGGGGCCGCCACGGGTGAGGGTGATCTGCAAGGAAAGCTCGGCGGTGCGGGAGCCGCCCAGAAGGACAAGCGCCTGCAGGCCGGGGAAGGCCGCAAGGATGCCGGGGTGGAGAAGCTGGCAGTCGGGAATTTCAGCGATGGTGTCCGAGGCGCGGGCGTGAAAGCCGATCAGGACCCCGCTTTTGGTACGGCGCGCCGAAAGGCTGGCGCGGCGACGGGACTTTGGCGGCGAGGTCACGAGAGGCAGGAAGTCGGCGGTCAAGCCCTGTCCGGCGAGGGCGGTCTGGACGACCTCTTGCTTCCACCCCGCCACGAAGGGATCAGAGGCGTGCTGGAGCTGGCAGCCGCCGCAGGCGCGGGCGTGGCGGCAGGGGGGTTTGACGCGGTTTGGTGAAGGCGTGACGATCTTGGGGTCGATGAGGCGGTCGCCGTCGGGCGTGCCTTGCACGACTTCCCCCGGCAAGGCGCCGGGCACATAAATGGGGCCGGGCGCGATGCCGTGGCCCAGGTGGCCCAGCCGGTCGATGGTGACGATCACTCTGCCGCTTCCGCTTCGTCTTCAGTGCCGATGAAGCCGCCTGATTGCCGTTTCCAGTAGCGCGCGTAAAGCCCGTCCTTGGCCAGAAGTTCGTCATGACTGCCCATTTCGACGATCTGGCCACGGTCAAGGACGATGATCCGGTCCATTGCGGCGATGGTCGACAGGCGGTGGGCGATGGCGAGGACGGTCTTGCCCTGCATGACGCGGGAGAGCGCCTCTTGGATCGAGGCTTCGACTTCGCTGTCGAGCGCCGAGGTCGCCTCGTCAAGAACAAGGATCGGCGCGTCCTTCAGGAAGGCGCGGGCAAGCGCGATGCGCTGGCGTTGGCCGCCGGAGAGCTTTACGCCGCGTTCGCCGAGAAAGGCGTCATAGCCCTTGCGGTTCTGGTGGTCGAGCATGCCAACAATGAATTCATCGGCTTCGGCGGCGCGGGCGGCGGCGATGATTTCGGCCTCGGACGCCTCGGGTCGGCCATAGGCGATATTGTCGCGCGCGCTGCGATTAAACATCGCGGTTTCCTGCGTGACCATGCCGATCTGCTTGCGCAAGCTTTCCTGGGTGACCTTGCGAAGGTCGAAACCGTCCACCGTAATGCGCCCCTCTTCGGGGTCGTAAAGGCGGAGGAGGAGCGAGACGAGCGAGGATTTGCCCGCCCCGGACGCCCCGACGATCCCCAGTTTTTCCCCGGCGCGGATGGTCAGGTCGATGCCCTGCACCCCGCCCCGCTGGCGGCCATAGGCGAAGGTGACGCCGTCAAAGCGGATGTCGCCAGTGATGCGGGGCAGGGTTTGCGCGTCCGGAGCGTCAGCAAGGGTATGGGGGACGGAGAGGGTGCGCATGCCGTCTTCAACCTCACCCACCGAGGTGTAGATCGACATGAGCGTAAAGCTGACCCAGCCCGACATCTGCGCGATGCGCATGGCGATGGCGCCCGAGGCGGCGATGTCGCCAGCGGTGGCCTGGCCCTGCTGCCAAAGTAGAACCGCCCCACCGATCAGGAGGACGGGAAGGACCCCGGCCAGAAGCATGAGGCTGAAGCGGAACCAGGTGGAGATGACGCCGAATTCGAGGCTGCGGTCGCGGAAGACCTCCATCGCGTCGAGGGCGACACGGTCCTCGAACGCGGCATGGGCGAAGAGCTTCACCGTCTTGATGTTGGTGATGGTGTCGACGACCTGGCCGGAGACCATGGCGCGCGACGAGGCGCGGGCAGCAGAGTTCTTCCGGACTTTAGGCATGAAGAAGCGGATCAGGAACAGGTAGGCCACGAGCCAGACCGCGAGGGCAAGGGCGACGGTCGCGTCAACGACGAGGAGGAAGGCGACGGAGCCGATGACCGAGGCCAGGGCGAAACAGACGGTGTTGATGACTTCGGTGGCGACATCGGTGACGGCACGGGCGGCCTGCATCTGCTTTTGCGCGATGCGGCCGGCGAAGTCGTTGTCGAAGAACGTGACGGCCTGGCCCAGCGTCCAGCGGTGGAGGCGCGAGAGAACGAGCGGCATAACGTTCGGGCCTATGATGATGCTGTTGCTGGCGGAGGAGACGGCGAACGCCAGGGGCCGCAGGACCAGGTAGAAGACGAGGAACCACAGGACGAGGCTGTAGTGCTGGGCGAAGAAGTCGGTCGGGCCGGAGTTGACGGCGGCGTCCACCACCCAGCCGAGGATCAGCGCCGAAACGACCTCGGTCACCCCGGCGAGCGAGGAGAGGATGCCGGCGACGATCAGCATCGGCCAGGAGCCCGACAGCGACCAGCGCATGAAGGCGCCGAGCCGTTGCGGCGGGGGGCCGTCGGCGGGGCGGAAGGCGTCGATGAGGGAGCCGAGGCTTTGAAGCGCGCTCATGGGGGTGAGGTAGGCCTGTGGGAGGGAAAGGGCAAGTGTCGGTCGGCAGGGTCGGCTCGTCGATGACTTCGTCACTCCTCGCAGGGGGTGCGGTCCGAGGAGGAGACGAAGTCGGACGACGAGGGGTTATTCGGCGGCTTCTTCTTCAAGGCCGATGAAGCCGCCGGATTGCCGCGCCCAGAAGCGGGCGTAGAGGCCGCCCTTGCGCAGAAGGTCGGCATGGGGGCCGTCCTCGACCACCGCGCCGTCTTCCAGCACCACGATCCGGTCCATCGCGGCGATGGTGGACAGGCGGTGGGCGATGGCGATGACCGTTTTGCCTTCCATCACGCCGTAAAGGGCACCCTGGATGGCGGCTTCGGCTTCGGAGTCGAGAGCGCTGGTCGCCTCGTCCAGGATCAGGATCGGGGCGTCCTTCAGGATGACGCGGGCGATGGCGACGCGCTGGCGCTGGCCGCCCGAGAGCTTGACGCCACGCTCGCCGACATGGGCGTCATAGCCCTTGCGGCCCTGGGGATCCTCAAGCGTGAGGATGAAGTCATGCGCCTCGGCCTTCTTGGCCGCAGCAATCATCATCTCTTCCGTGGCATCCGGGCGGCCATACAGGATGTTGTCGCGCACCGAGCGGTGGAGGAGCGAGCTATCCTGCTGCACCATCCCGATTTGGCGGCGCAGGCTGGCTTGCGTCACGTCGGCGATGTTCTGACCGTCGATCAGGATCGCGCCGCTTTCGGTGTCGTAGAAGCGTAGCATCAGCTTGACCAGCGTGGACTTCCCCGCGCCGGAGCGGCCGACGACGCCGATCTTCTCACCCGGGCGGATGGTCAGCGTGACATCGCGCAGGCCGCCAAAGCCGCGACCGTAGTGGTGGCTGACGTTCTGCAGCTGGATCAGGCCCTTGTCAAAGCGCAGCGCGGGGGCGGCGGGCTTGTCGACAAGGGTGACGGGCTGGGCGATCGTCTCCATCCCTTCGGCGAGGGTGCCGAGGTTCTGGACCAGGTTGGTCGAGGCCCACATGATCCAGTAGGTCATCGAATGGATGCGCAGGACCAGCGCCACGGCGGCAGCGACCACGCCCACGGTCGCGCTGCCCTGGACCCAGAACAGCATGGCAAGGCCGCCCACGCCCAGGATCATCAGCCCGTTCAGGAAGGTCAGCGCCATGTCCATCTTGGTGACGATGCGCATTTCCGTCTGGAAGGTCTGGCGCGAGCGTTCGATCGCCTCCTTGGCGTAGTCCAGTTCCTGATCCTGATCGGCGAAGAGCTTGACGGAGTGGATGTTCGTGTAGCTGTCCACCACGCGGCCGGTCACCGCGCTGCGCGCCTCGCTTGAGGCTTCCGAGGCGGGACCTGCGCGGCGGATCGTCCAGCGCATCAGCGCCATGTAGCCCACGAACCACAGAAGGAGCGGCACCATCAGGCGCGGGTCGGCGCCAGCGAGCATGAGCAACGCGCCCAGGAAGGTCGCGGCGGCGAAGGCGGCCATGTCGAAGACCTGGAACACCGCCTCACCAGCAGCCGGGGGGGCCTGCATTATGCGGTTCGCGATGCGGCCCGCGAAGTCGCTTTCAAACCAGCCGACGGGCTGGCGCAGGACGTGCCGGTGCGCCCGCCAGCGCATCATGGTGCCGAAGTTCGTGAGGATCGTGTTGTGCAGAAGGCCCACCGAGCCGCCTGCGACCAGGGGCCGGACAATCAGGATCACGAAGGCCACCAGAAGGATCTCGGCCCAGCGCGCCGCAAGGAAGGCCTGCGGGGTCTGGGCGGCCATCAGGTCGACCAGGCGACCAAGATACCAGATCATGCCGACGTCGAGGATGGCATTGCCGACCGAGAACAGTGCCGCCCAGACGAATACGCCCCGGAACGGCTGGACATAGTCCTTCAGGAACGGCCAGAGGCGCGTCGGCGGCGTGTCGGTTTCCGCATAGGGCTGATACGGATCGACGAGGTTTTCGAAGAAGCGGAACATGGGAAGAAACCCTGAAGGATGGCAGCGATGGGGCGAGGCGGTTGAGTGACCGCCACAACGGGACCGGTCAACTCAGGCGAGTCGAGGCGAAATCCCGTTTTCCATGCTGGACCTCCGTCTTGGGTGCGCGATCCTTAGCTTAATCGCAGTCGATTGTCACGCCCCATTCAGCAACGCCTCGCGCGTGAGCGTTAGGTCAGAGGCAAGCCACCTTGCCTCGAGTTGCTTGAGTCGGGCCCCCAGCGCCTCGCCTTGCAGGGTGGGCATCAGGTCTGCGGCGGTGACGGGGAAGCGCGTGGTCGCACCTCGGCGCGCCTCGGGTTTCCAGTTTGCGGGCGGGTGACCGCCAAGGCTGGCGGCGCGGGCGAGGAGGGCATCTGTGGCGAGGGTCTCGCCAAGGATGAAGCCAAGGACGGCGGGGCTATCGGTGGAGGCAAGCGCGGCGCGGAGGGCGTTCAGGTCGCGGGCCTCGGCTTTGGAGAGGCGGAGGTTTTCGGTGTCTCCGCCCAGGACGGCCAGGCGGCGGAGCCAGCGGGGGGCCTCGGCGGCGTCGAGGTGCCCCGCTTCGAAATGGACGAGCGGTGCCAGGGCGCGCGGGTCGGCTCCGGGAACGACGCGAGCGAGGACACCGGCGTGGGACATGGCGGCGACGGCAGGGGCCGGGTCGCGGGCGGTGAGGAGTTTGCGCAGCTCGGCGGTGATGCGTTCCTTGGAGATGCCGTCGAGGCCGTCCGCCAGTGCGGCGCAGGCGGCGAGGCCTTCGGGGTCGAGGCCTTGGGCCGGATCTCCATACGCCGCGTGGAAGCGGAAGAAGCGGAGGATCCTCAGGTAGTCCTCGCGGATGCGGGTCTCGGGGTCGCCCACAAAGCGGACGCGGCGGGATTGGAGGTCGGGGAGGCCGTTCAGCGGGTCGATGACAGTGCCGTGGCGGTCGGCGTAAAGCGCGTTCATCGTGAAGTCGCGGCGCTGGGCGTCTTCCTCGATCTTGTCCGAGAAGGCGACCACGGCGCGGCGGCCGTCGGTTTCGACGTCGCGGCGGAAGGTGGTGACCTCGTGCGGCTTGCCCTCGGCCACGACCGTGACAGTGCCATGGTCGATGCCGGTGGGGACGGGCTTGAAGCCGGCCTTCCCGGCGAGGGTGGAGACGGTTTCGGGCGTTGCGTCGGTGGATATGTCGACGTCGCTGACGGGTTCACCCAGAAGCGCATTGCGGACGCAGCCGCCGACGAACAGGGCCTGATGGCCCGCCGTTTCCAGCGCCTGCATCAGGGCTTGGGTGCCTGGATGGTCCAGCCAGTCGCCTGCGATCTTCATGCCCCTACCCGGTCTGCCAACCCCCGCAGGATACGCGCGGTGGCGCCCCAGATGTAATAGGGGCCGAAAGGCACGGCGTAGTAGCGGCGCCAGACGCCCATCCATTGCCTGCGTTCGATGGCAAAGCGGGCGGGGGTTAGGACGTGGGACAGGGGGACGGTGAAGACTTCCTCGACCTCGCCGGCCTCGGGGACCGGGTCAAAGGGGCCGCGGATCAGGCCGACGAAGGGGGTGACGGCGAAGCCGGTGACGGTTTCGTGGATCGGAAGGGTGCCGATGATGTCGACGCGGGTTTCGGGGAGGCCGATTTCTTCGCGGGTTTCCCGCAGGGCGGCGGCTTCAGGGCTGGCGTCGGTGGGGTCGACCTTGCCGCCGGGAAAAGCGATCTGGCCGGGGTGGTGCTTCAGGTGCGACGACCGCTTGGTCAGGATCAGGCGCGGGCCGTCGTCGCGCAGCCAGACCGGGACCAGCACGGCGGCGGGGCGGAGGGGCTTGTCGGTGGCGTGACGAATGCCGGGGTTCAGGTCGAAATCCGAGGACGGCCCGGCGGGGCGGGCAAGCGACTTCCGTAGCGCGTCCTCGGCATCGGTCACGGTTTCACGGCCTCGAAGCCGAGGGTCTTGGGGTCAAGCTCGTAGTGCGCGCCGCAGAACTGGCAGTCGGCGGTGACGATGCCTTCGGCGGTGGTCATCTGGGCGATGTCCTTCTGGCTGTAGATCGACATGGTGTTGCGCACCTTGTCCTCGGAGCAGGAACAGCCAAAGCGCACCGGCTGGGCGTCGTAGACGCGGGGACCTTCCTCATGGAACAGGCGGACCAGAAGGTCGGTCGGCGGGACCGAAGGCCCGATCATCTCCAGCGTCTCGACGGTGTCGAGGAGGAGGTTGGCGCGGTTCCAGTCGTCGGATTCGGCGCCGCCAAGGATGTCGGCATGGGTCAGAAGGCCGCCCTCGCCGCTGCCCTGTTCAGCGGCGACACCGCCCACGGCGGGCATGTGCTGCAGCATGATGCCGCCGGCGCGCCAGTGGAGCGGGCGACCGGGCTCGGCGCTTTCGCCGTAGGCGAGGGCGAAGCGGGTCGGGATCTGTTCGGACTGGGCGAAGTAGGTCTCGTTCGCCGATCTGGGAAAAGGGGTCGGCCTTCAGGTCAAGCCGGTCGGCATCGTAGCTGGCGTAGGCGCGGATGCGGGCGGGTTCGCCGTCCGAAGTCGGGCCGTAGTAGTCGGTCGCGATCAGGCGGGCGGGGCCTTTGCCGCGAACCTGGAGAGAGAGCTTCCAGCGCAGCTTGACGGCCTGGCCGATCAACGCGGTCAGCAGGGCGGTCTCGGCCACCAGCGCCTCGATCACTGACGGATAGGCGTGCTGCTTCAGAACCTGGTCAAGGACCCCGTCAAGGCGCGCGACGCGGCCGCGGATGCCCGAGGCGTCAAGCTGGAATGGCAGGACGGTATCGTCCCAGGCGATTTGCGAACCGATGGTCATGGGGAGTTCCTGATGGTGCCAATTGCTGGCATATCGCGCCTATATAGGCAGAGCAACCGAAGGTCCAAGGGGTAAGGCATGATCCGGCGCTATGGCGAGGCGGTAAAGGCGGGGCAGCATTATCGGCGGCGGCCGGGGGTCTATGCGGTGCTTCTGCAGGGCGACCAAATTCTGGCAACCCATCAGGCGGAGCCTGTCCCCGAGTTCCAGTTGCCGGGGGGCGGCATCGACAAGGGCGAGCATCCGATGGCTGCCCTGCACCGCGAGGTGTATGAGGAAACCGGCTGGAAGATCGCGATCCGGCGGCAATTGGGGGTGTTCCGCAGGTTCACCTACATGCCGGAGTATGACCTTTGGGCGGAAAAGATATGTGCGGTCTACCTGGCCCAGCCCGTGCGGCGGTTGGGTCCGCCGACAGAGGCGGGGCACATGGCGGTCTGGCTTCCGGTCGAAGAGGCGTTGCAGCTGCTGGGCAATGCGGGTGACCGGGCGATGCTTGCCGCGGCTCTAGGCTAAAGATCAAGGACAAGGCCCGAAACATCATCGGGAAAGGCATCGCTGCCGGAGTGGCGCACAAGGTCCCAGAGCAGGGCTTCCAGGAGGTCCTCCCCGGTCAGATGCGCGGATCCAAGAAGGCTTTCAATCAGACCCTCTTCGCCAAAGTCGCGGCCATCCGGCAAGGGACATTCGGTGAAACCGTCCGACACAAGAACAAGACGGTCGCCCGGGCCAATCGGAACCTCCAGCCCGTCATAGGTCGCGTTTGGAATCAGACCGATCGGCAGCCCGCCATGGCCCAGACGTTCAACCCGGCCAGAGGCACGCAAGATCATCGGGTGGGGATGCCCGGCCTGCACCAGGCTGACGCGCCCGGCAGAACGGTCAACGACCGCAAAGGCCATGGTGAAGTACTGCTCGGCCTGGATCTCTTCCAGCATCAGGCGATTGAACCGGTCGGCAACCGACTTAGGCGGCAAAAGGATATGGCCGCCATTTGGCCCCTTCTGAAAGGCGAGGTTCTGGTCAGGCGACGAGCCGGTGAGAAAGCCCGCAAGGCGAGCGGTCATCATCGCCGAGGCGACGCCGTGGCCTGACACGTCGATCGAATAGACGGCCACCCTATCCTCATCAATGCGAAAGCTGCCGACCAGATCACCGCCGACACGACCAGAGTTTCTGAGAAGCAGCGAGGCCTTGGCCCATCCGTAATCGCGAACACGGTCACGAATCAGGGTCTGCTGCAGCTTTCGAGCCTCAATCAGGTCGCGATCCAGCGAATCGTACAGTTTCTGCAGTTCGGTCAGCGTCTGTGCGACCATGCGGTTCTTGGCCAGAAGTTCAGCCTGCATGGCAAGCATCCGCTCACCCGCGCGAAGCCGTGCGCGCAGTTCGTTGCCAGAAACGGGCTTGGCCAGGAAATCGTCGGCCCCGGCTTCAAGCCCGTCAGCGATTTCTGTCTTTTCGGATTTTGACGTCAGAAGAATGAAGTAGCCATAGCTTTCGCGTCCCAAGTCCCTGAATCGACGGCAGAATTCCAGCCCGGTCATGCCGGGCATCATCCAGTCGCTGATGATGATGTCGACGTCTTCCCGCGCACAAATATCCAGCGCCACCAGAGCGCTGTCGCAATCGCTGACGCTGTAGCCCCAGCGTCGTAGCTGCATCGACAGCATGTGGCGCTGGGCGCGGCTGTCATCGACAACGAGCACATGCCTGGGACCTTCGGTCCCGGCAAAGGTCTGGTCATCCGGTGTGACGATAGCAAACACCCCTGTCCCCTTTTCGATCCAGCGCAAAGGCTGGCCCCTGCGCCTTAACGCGAGGTGAAAGGTAAAATTGCTTGGGATTGCCGCAGGCTTGCCCGATCTGGACCACCAAATCTTAAGGCTGAGGCGGCACCTTGGCTGCGTGGGTAGACAGGGGCTTGGGTGCCATGATCGATTGGAAACGGGTTGAAGAACTGCGCAGTGAGATTGGCGCCGACGGCTTTGTCGAGGTGGCCGACATGTTCCTGGATGAAGCGGGGCAAGCCGTTCAGGCCCTGGTGACAGGACTGCCGGAAGGCGAGATCGAGGCGCAGCTGCATTTCCTGAAGGGCAGCGCGCTGAACCTGGGCTTTGCCGAACTGGCGTCATTGTGCCAGGACGGGGAACGCAAGGCCGCCGCCGGATACGGATCCGTCATTGATACGGCGCGGATCGCCGCCCTGTATCATGCCTCGCGTGCATTGCTGATCGCAGGGATGGCCGACGGGCGCCTTAGGGAAGGGACCGCAGCCTGACGCCGTTTAGATCAGGAACTCGGCCAGGGCCTCATCGGCGGTGATGTCGCGGAAGGCGAGGCCTGCGGCATCCATCCGGTCGGTGAAATGGCGGAAATGGCTGGCGTCCTTGGTCTCGATCCCGATCAGGACCGAGCCGAAGTTGCGCGCGGACTTCTTCAGGTATTCGAAGCGGGTAATGTCGTCGTCTGGGCCCAGCAGGTTCAGGAATTCGCGCAGGGCGCCGGGCCGCTGGGGCATGCGGAGGATGAAGTATTTCTTCAGGCCCGAATAGCGCTGGGCGCGCTCCTTGACCTCGGGCAGACGCTCGAAGTCGAAATTGCCGCCGGATGTCACGCAGACCACGGTCTTGCCCCGGATTTCGTCTGCCAGTTCGGGCAGGACGTCGACCGACAAGGCGCCAGCGGGTTCAAGGACGATGCCTTCGACGTTCAGCATCTCCAGCATGGTCACGCAGATGCGGTCTTCGGGGGCGAGGAGCACATTGTCCCGCGCAACCCAGGCAAGGCGCGCAAAGTTCGTGTCGCCGATCCGCGCCACGGCGGCCCCGTCGACAAAGCTGTTCACGCGGGGCAGTTTGACCGGCGTCCCGTCACGCAAGGCGGCGGTCAGACTCGCCCCGCCCAAGGGTTCGACAAAGCGGAAGTCGGTCTTTGGGGCGACCGCGCGGAGATAGCCGGTGACACCCGAGGCTAGCCCGCCGCCGCCGACCGGCAGGATCACCAGATCAGGCGCGCGGCCAAGCTGATCCAGCATTTCGACGCCCACGCTCGCCTGACCCTCGATGACATCCGGGTCATCGAACGGCGACAGGAAATGGGCATTGGCCTGGGCGCAAAAGGCCTGGGCGGCGGCAAGGGTTTGGTCAAAGTAGTCGCCGGTCAGCTGGATCGTGATCTGATCGCCACCAAAGATGCGGGTCTTGTCGATCTTCTGCTGCGGGGTGGTGACCGGCATGAAGATCGTGCCGTGGACACCGAAATGGCGGCAAGCGAAGGCCACACCCTGGGCGTGGTTCCCCGCGCTGGCGCAGACGAACTCACCCTGTTCTGGTTGCCGCGCACGCACCTTGCGCATGGCGTTGAAGGCGCCGCGCAGCTTGTAGCTGCGGACTGGCGAGAGGTCTTCGCGTTTCAGCCAGATCTCGGCGCCATAGCGGGCAGAGAGGTGGTCATTGCGCTGCAGCGGCGTCTCGGGAAACAGCTCCCGCAGGGCAGAGGTCGCGGCGTGGGCCAGAGTGGGAAAATCGGTCATGTCACTGCCATGACCGATGCCGTCCCGCGGCGCAAGCGTCAGACAAGCGCGCGCTTTTCGACATAGTGGCCGTAGAGCGTGGTCAGGATCGAGATGCCGACCATAGTGACCAGCCAGCCGACGATCAGGTTCCAGATCATGGACAGGATCCGCACGCCGCTGAACAGGTAAAGGTCGATGAAGCCAAGGATCAGATTTGCCGCGACCGCAAAGACGGCCAGCACTGCGATGTCGAAGGTGGCGCCCGAGGTGGACTGCCAGCCGACCATGAAATCGGTACCCTGTTCCAGCGCTGCCGCCGGAAGCCCGGCCGTGAAACGAAAGGCCAGGATGGCGATCGGCAGCTGGATCAAGAGCGCCGACAGAAGCATGGCAAGGCCCATACGACCGCTCATGGCAATGGGTGTCAGAAGACCGCCGACCACAAGGCCAAAAACCAGGGCGATCAGGATCAGAAGGATCGCATAGCCCAGAGTGCGCAGGAGGTAGGCGACGACCCGGTCGCGGTGGAAGGGCGGTACAAAGCCGGAGGGGACTTCGTTCAAGAGGATGTAGCGGTGCCAGGCTACGGCAATCCACAGCGAGGTGGTGAGGGCGACCAGGAAGAACAGTAGTCCCGCAATGCCGAAGCCCGCCATTCCGCCACCGGACCGTGCCATGCCCATGGCACCGCCCAAGAGAAGCAGTCCAGCTACGGCCTGTATTGCGTAGGGCACAATCGAGACCTTTAGCGCGCCGTCGAGGTTGCCGATCACCTGCCGGATGGAATGGGTGAGTATGTGAAGACCTTTCATAATCCCTCGCTTGAATGGTTTCGTGACAGGAAGGCGGGAAGGGTGTCGGCTGTCAACCTCTCGGCTTGTGCTGGTCTTGCTTTCCCTTTATTCGCAGCGAAAATTCTGGATCGGAGCCACGGGATGCTGAAGCCCAAGAAAGTCGTGCTGGCCTATTCGGGCGGGCTTGATACCTCGATCATCCTGAAATGGCTGCAGACGGAATATGGCTGCGAAGTGGTGACCTTCACCGCTGACTTGGGCCAGGGCGAGGAACTGGAACCGGCGCGGCAGAAGGCCCTCTTGATGGGGATCAAGCCGGAGAACATCCATATTGTCGATGTCCGGGAAGAGTTCGTGCGGGACTTCGTGTTCCCGATGTTCCGGGCGAATGCGATTTATGAGGGGCTGTACCTTTTGGGCACGTCCATCGCCCGCCCGTTGATTTCGCAGCATCTGGTGCGGATCGCGCAGGAAACAGGGGCCGATGCGGTGGCGCATGGCGCGACGGGCAAGGGCAACGACCAGGTGCGGTTCGAGCTTTCCGCCGCTGCGCTGGACCCAGGCATAAAGGTCATCGCGCCGTGGCGGCTGTGGGATCTGACCAGCCGGACGAAGCTTTTGGAGTTTGCCGAGGCGAACCAGATCCCGATCGCCAAGGACAAGCGGGGCGAGGCGCCGTTCAGCGTGGACGCGAACCTCTTGCACACCTCGTCGGAGGGCCGCGTGCTGGAAAACCCGGCCGAGGAATTCCCGAACTATGTGCTGCAGCGCGTGGTGCCGGTGGAAGAGGCCCCCGATATGCCTGAAATGGTAGAGATCACCTTCGAGAAGGGCGATGCGGTCGCGATCAATGGCGAGCGTCTGTCGCCCGCCACCATCCTGACCCGGCTGAACGAGATCGGCGGCAAGCATGGCGTGGGGGTCCTCGACCTGGTGGAGAACCGCTTCGTGGGGATGAAGTCGCGGGGGGTTTATGAGACGCCGGGCGGGACGATCCTGCTGGAAGCCCACCGGGGCATCGAGCAGATCACGCTCGACGCGGGCGCGGGCCATCTGAAGGACAGCATCATGCCGCGCTATGCAGAGCTGATCTACAACGGCTTCTGGTTCAGCCCGGAGCGGGAGGCGCTGCAGGCGCTGATCGACAAGACGCAAGAGCACGTGACCGGCACGGTGCGGGTCAAGCTGTACAAGGGCCGGGCGGCGACAGTGGCGCGGTGGTCGGATCACTCGCTGTATTCGGAAAAACACGTCACCTTCGAGGAAGACGCCGGCGCCTATGACCAGAAGGACGCCGAGGGCTTCATCCGGCTGAACGCGCTGCGGCTGAAACTGATCGCGACGCGGAACGCGCGGGTGGCCAAACGCTGATCGGTCAGCCGGTCTTGGTCTGGTCGGCCACGGCAAGTTCGGCTGCGACCAGTTCCTTGACCAGATTCAGCGGCACAGAAAGATCCTGTGTCGCCTGTGACACCTGGCTGAGCAGGTGGGATTCTGCTGGAAACAGCCCGCCCACGCGATAAAGGTCGCGAAAATGGCGCAACGCGATGTGCATTTCGATGCCGTTCGAGGTCGCGGTGAAAAGCGACATGGGTCCGGGTAGCCGATTTTCGAGACTTGTCAGGATATCGACCACGGAGTTCAGCGCCGGGGCTTCTTGCGCATCTGTCCAGGACGTCCAAAGGCCGTAGGTTGTCCCAGATGGCCCAACGACATCGCGCTGGTGATAAAGACCATCTGTCGGGATCCAGGCCTTGAAGATCATGCCGGGCCGGGTCTGTTCATGCGGTGCAAGGAAAAACGCGGGCATCTGGATGCTGTTGCGGAACTGCGCGACGACCCCCTTGAAGAGCGTGCGGGAGTTCTTGCCACCGGTTTCGATGCTGACTTCGGCCAGCTGGATGGAATGGCTGCCAAGCTGCCCGACGACCAAATCTTCGGCCTTGCGGACAGACGCCCTAGGCAGCAGTCGTTCGGGCAGCGCGTTGAGAAAGCCGCTGGCGTCCTTGTAATAGGTCAGGCCGACCGCCTGTGCGACATGCGGCATGACCAATGCCTCTTGTGACCTTCGCATGCGCCCGTAGATGAAGGCCATCAGCAGGATACCCATGATCCCGGCGAAGAGCGCAACCTTGAAGCGGTCCCCGTCGCTGTTCTCCTCGATCAGGGTTATCGAGGCGATGACAGCGTACAATGTCACAATCCCGCTGACTGTCATGCCAAGCAGGGCCCAGACGGACATGCGGGTCAGCTGTGGTTTCAGGGCCTGGACCGCCGCGCTGACATCTGGGGGTGAGGCTGACGGGCCGGTCATGGGCGCAAACGCGGAAGCGCGGCAGGCTTTCCGTTCCAGGTTCCTGAAAGGCTCCACGACTCATCCCGCAGGTTCAAGCGATAGAGAATGTCGCCGGACTGGGGGCCTGAAACGGACAATGACAGGGTGATGTTGTCGCCCGGTTCGTCGACGTTGATTTCCTGCCCGCTGCCGGACACCGCAAGATCTGACCAGAGTCGACAGTCGGCAAACTGGTAGTCCGTGCCGTAGTCAGTGGGTTCGGCCGTCAGGGTGCCGCCGAAGTCGCAGCCGATGGTCAGGGGGTTCAGCCCGTCCCAAGTAATCAGCGGGATGATCTGGTAAAGCTCGGTGTCCACGGCCTGCGCGACGGCGACCGGATCGGCCATCTCGGCCGGGTCGGTCAGGGTCAGCGGCGTGTACTCGCCCAGAAGGTCCTGTTCGCAATGATATTCGCGTTCGGCGGGCGCGACTCCATCGAGAAGCAGGTCATACACGATCTCGTCCGGGCAGCCGATTCCCCGGCCCCAGATCACATGCGGCCCGCCCTTCAGGAACACGGCATGGGCGTTTCGGCTGTTGTCGAACACCGAATAGGCCATGGTGATCGGGGTGATCGGGTCGCTGTCACTGTTCAAGATCAGGGTCGGCCAGTCGCCCCCGGCATATTGGGCGGGCCGGGCCGACGGGCCCTGATATGGCCAATAGGCGCAGGCAATCCGTTCGAAATAGTGGGCGCGTAGAAGGCGCGGGGCCTCGGGGGCGAAAGCGGCCGCTTCGGCCAGGATCGCGGCTGCCCGGTCGTCGGGCGTGCCGGTTCCACTGTCGTAGTCGGTGCAGGTGATGGCGTAGAAAGCGGCCGAGAACCAGCTGGGGTCATCCAGCCCGACCAGGGTTTCGGGGTCGATGTACATGTAGGAATAGGCAAGTTGCAGCAGCGGCAAGTGGTTGCCGCGCGCCGAGGCAGCCAGCGCGCGCAGGAATTCCGAGCGACCTTCTGGCGAGTACAACGCGTAGAAGGCCGTTGCTTCAAGCATGCCGGCGGTGAGGGGACGCGGCTGTGTGCTGCCGGTTGCCGTGATGAAGGGCACGGTCAGTGGCTGTTTCTGCAGCCCGGCCATCAGCCGATCATAGACGAGCCCGGCGTCTTCCCCCATGTCACGCGCGCAGTCTGGATTGCGCCCGCATTCGGCAAAGATCCGGCCCAGAATGCTTTCCGAAGCCCGCGTGCTTGCGGCATAAAACCCGGGCGCGTCCAGGTTCAGATCGACGACCCCGTCCAGTATCACTCCGCGCACGGCTTGCGGGAACTGGGCGGCGTAGGCCTGCACAAACTGGGTGCCGTAGCTTTCACCGTACATCCACACCTTTGGGGACCCGATCTTTTGCCGGAACGCCTCGCTGTCGCGGATCGCCTGGTCAGAGTTGACAAAGGGCAGGATGTCGTCACGACCCATTTCGGTGGTGCATTCGGTAACGTAAGTGCGCGCGACCTGCATGGCTGTGTCGGGCTGGTCGATCGAGACCTCCGCCGCTTCGAACCTTGCCTGCGCGAGGGGGCAGGACAGGCCATGGTCCGGCCCGGTTCCACGCTGGTCGACAAAGACAATGTCCATGTACTGGATCAGGCCTTCGTCGAAGGACGACAGGTAATTCTCGGCCGATGCCAGGCCTGAGGCGCCAGGTCCGCCGACAAAGAAGAACAGGATGCCGCGGCTTTCGTAGGTGGCGAAAGACATCGCAAAGCTGATGTCGATGGTCTTGTCGGGATCGTTCGCACGGTGATCCAGCGGCAGGGTCAGCTTGGTGCAGGTCAGGGAAGAGGCTTCGCAGGGGAAGGTGGCCAGGTCCGACGTCGCCTCGTACAGCGATTGCGCTTGGGCAGGAGCGGCAAGACAGGCGAGAGCAAACAGGATGTGGCGCATGTGAAACCTAAAGGGCATGGGCGGCAAGCCGGTCGAAATGGGGCAGAGCCAGATCGGCAAGGCCCTGAGCTTCGGGTGGAAGGTTAGGCAAAGGACCTTCGGGGTCTTCAAAGCCGGTGGATTTGTGGACGGCATTGTACCAGTGCGGGGCCCAGACGCCATCTTGCGGCTTCGGGCCGGGGGGCCAGGACAACATGGCATCGGTGAAGGCTATGCCCAGCGCGGCGCAAAGCCGGGTCAGAGCGGCGCGCGGATTGGCGCGGATCGCCTCGGCGCTGATGACGGGGGGCGCGGTTCCGGTCATCTGGGCCACCTGGTCAAAGAGTTCCGCCTGCTGGACATAGCCGATGTCGGCCAGCGTGGGGGATTCGCGTTTGCGGGTGTAGCTGGCGATAACGCGCGCCGGGTGGCGGATGAGGAAGGCGTTGGTAAGGCCGCGCAGGAAGCCCCGGTCGAAATCAGGGATCATGTGCAGCGTCATGTGCTTTTGGTACCAGAGCAGTTTGCCCTCCGGGTTCGGGCCAGTGCAGAAGGCGGCGACTTTGGCGGGGTCGGTGGATTGGCTGGCGATGACTTCGGCGCACATCGGGTGGTCGATGCCAGTGGCGGCCAGGTAGGCGGCATAGAAAGGCTCATCCGTTGCCGCGCAGTCCGGCCGGGCGGCAAAGCTGTACATCAGCGCGGTGGAGAGGTTCCGCGGGCCGGACCACATGGCAATTTTCATGGCAGGCGCTTTGCGGCTTGGGCGTCGAGTGCGGCGTTGAAGACTTCGGGCGCCCAGCGGGCAGCGAGGGCTTCGTGCATCAGGGCAGCTTGTGTTTTGGGGGCAAGGCCGCCAAGCGGCGGGTCGCGGTCAAGGTTGGTGGGGAAGCTGTAGCCCTCCGCCGTGGCGGCGACGGCGTAGGCCGCTTCGCTGGCGCTTAGGTTCAGGGCCAGAAGCGCGGGGTAGAGCGCTTTGCACATGCCCGTGCGGTCGATGGCTTCCATCGCGCGGCCATAGGCGGAAGAGACCTGGAAGAGGTTGACCATGCGCTTGATGTCGGTTGTGCGGTTCGTCCCTGCGGCGTGGAACAGGGCGGGCGAGAAGAACAGCATGTCGCCCTTCTTCAGCGGCAGTTGCACGGCATGGGCATGGAAATAGTCGCGGAAGTCGGGGCGTGAGGTCGCCAGATACCCCGCCGGGTATTTCTGGCTGTGCGGTAGGAGGAGGGTCGGACCTGACTCGATGGGGGCGTCGACATGGGCGATGGCGCCCTGCAGGGTCAGCATGGGCGAAAAGAGGTGGACATGGGCGGGGTAGCGGGCGACGGCCTCGGCCGACTGGAAGCCCAGGTGATAGTCACGGTGCGGGGATTGCGCCGCGCCGCCGGGGTTCACCACATTCAGTTGCGCGGTCATCTGGTAGTAGGGGCCAAGCCAGGCCTGACTGACCAGAGCCAGGAAGGGGTTGGCGTAGTAGCGGGCGAAGTTTTCCGGGTCGGCCAGGCAGTGCTTTTCGAGGGAGTTCCAAAGCCGGTCGTTCGCCCCCGGTTTGGCAAAGTGGTCGCCACCGCCGGTGCCGTCGCGGTTCTGCCGGTCGATCAGGTCGCGGAAGAGATCGGAGGCGCGATCAATCATCGCGTGGTCGGGTTCAGCGCCTTGCAGGACCAGGACTCCCGGCCCATTTGCGAAGGCGTCGGCCCATTCGGCCATCAGCGTTTCGGTGACGGCCGGATCGGACATTCGGGAAAGGAGGGCGGGGCAGTCGTAGACCAGAATGCCCTTTTCGATGCGGGCAGCCAGTGGGTAATCGGCTGGGTCGGTCACGGCTTCGCACAGGGTGGCGAGGTCGGAGAGGTCGCAATCTTCGGCGCGGAGAAAGGTCTTGCTGGCCAGATGCAAGGAGCGGTCACGTTTCTGCATGGCTCACGCCCCGACCAGCTGTTTGTAAAGCCCGCGCAGGCGTTCGGTCATAGGGCCCATCTGGCCGGTGCCGATCTGGCGACCGTCGATCATGCCCACGGGGGTTTGCGCGCCGAAAGTGCCGGTAAGGAAGGCCTCATCCGCGGAATAGGTGTCGACGAGGGAGAAGTTGCGCTCAAACACCGGGATACCGTTCGCGCGGCAGAGGTCGATGACCTTTTGGCGGGTAATGCCGTTCATGCAGTAGTCGCCCGTGCTGGTCCAGACCTGCCCCTTTCGCACGATAAAGAAATTGCAGGCATTGGTGGTGTTCACGAAGCCATGGACGTCGAGCATCAGCGCCTCGTCCGCGCCGGCCTTTTGCGCGGCGATGCAGGCGAGGATGCAGTTCAGCTTGCTGTGGCTGTTCAGCTTGGGGTCCTGGGTCATCGGCAGGCCGCGCAGGTGGGGGACGGTGGCAAGCGTGATCGGGCGCGGGATCTTTGGGCGCGAGTGTTCCATGATGATGACCATGGTCGGACCCTGTTGACTGAGGCGCGGGTTCTGGAAGGGTCGGGTCTTGACCCCCCGCGTGACCATCAGGCGGCAATGGGCGTCGGTGGTCATGCCGTTTGCCACTTGTGTCTCTAACACGGCGGAAATGACCTGTTCCTTCGTGCGGGCAATGTCGAGGTCGATGGCCGTTGCGGCCTCGAACAAGCGGTCGACATGTTCGTCGATGAAGGCCCACTTGCCGTTGTAGAGCCGGATGCCTTCCCAGACCCCATCGCCCAGCATGAAGCCGGAATCGTAGACGCTGACGGTCGCCTGCGCCTTGGGTTTCAAAGCCCCGTCCACCCAGATCAGGATGGAGTCGTTGCGGGCATCCTCTTCCGCCTGGTGGGTGGAGACGTGGTCGTTCATCTTGCCGGTCGCCTTTCCTTTGCGAAGCAGGCTAGGCGCGGGGGGGCGGGCTGGCAACAGGCAGTTCGTGGGGGAAGGCGCCCTCACCCCCGGCCCCTCTCCCCAAGTGGGAGAGGGGGGCGCGGGTGTCAGCCGTCGTGCAAGGCATCAAGCCAGGGAAGCGCGGTTTGCGTCAGGATCTCAAGAGCGGTGGAAAGGGTGGAGGGCCGGTCGATGACATCGACAAAGGCCAGGGTGCCTGGGTCGCGCGGCTGGTCGGGGGCGAAGTGCCAAAGGGTCAGGTCCTCATCCTCGGGCCAGTCGGGATGGTTCGAGGCATCGCCGTCGGGCGTGACAAAGCGCAGGACGATCTGCGCGTCCCAGCCATAGCGGCTGCGCTGCAGGTGGACTGCGGATTTGCCCCCCGGCGTGCTGCGGCTGAAGGTGCTGCCTTTCAGGACATAGCCTTCGGGTTCCAGCACCGACTGCAGGGCGGCAAGGATTGCGGCAAAGGCCTCTTCCCGCCGGGCAGGGAAGGCCGGGTCGTTCGCGGCGGCGTATTTGCGGGCGGCGAGGTCTTCATCGAATGGATCCATCGCCCCGACCCCTTACGACGACAGGCCGCCCGCGAGGTCTGGCACGTCCAGCGCAGAAAAGCCGTAATGGCGCAACCAGCGCAGGTCGGCCTCGAAGAAGGCGCGCAGGTCGGGGATGCCGTATTTCAGCATCGCAATCCGGTCGATGCCCATGCCAAAGGCAAAGCCCTGCCACTGCGTCGGATCAACGCCCGCCGCCTGCAGGACCTTGGGGTGGACCATGCCGGATCCCAGGATCTCCATCCATTTTTCACCTTCGCCGATCTTCAGTTGGCCACCTACGTTGGAATAGCGGATGTCGACTTCAGCCGAGGGTTCGGTGAAGGGGAAGTGGCTGGCGCGGAAGCGAAGCTCGACGCGGTCGACCTCAAAGAAGGCGCGGCAGAATTCCTCAAGGCACCATTTCAGGTTGGCCATGCTGATGTTGCGGTCGATGGCCAGACCTTCAACCTGGTGAAACATCGGCGTGTGCGTCTGGTCCATGTCCATCCGATAGACTCGGCCCGGCGCAATCACCCGGATCGGCGCGCCTTGCGCCATCATCGCCCGGATCTGGACTGGGCTGGTATGGGTGCGCAGCACATGCGGCGGGCGGTTGTCGCCCTCGGCCCGCGCCATGAAGAACGTGTCGTGTTCCTGCCGGGCTGGATGCTCGGGCGGAATGTTCAGCGCATCAAAATTGTACCAGTCGCTTTCGACCTGCGGGCCTTCGGCGACCGAAAAGCCCATGTCGGCGAAGATCGCGGTCAACTCCTCCATCACCTGGCTGACCGGGTGGATCGTGCCGTGCGGGCGCGGGCGACCGGGAAGCGTGACGTCCAGCCATTCGGACTTCAGACGCTCGTCCAGAGCCGCATCAGCAAGACCGGTCTTGCGGGCACGGAGGGCTGCGTCGATTTCATCCTTGAGCGCGTTCAGGCCGGCGCCGGCGATCTTGCGCGCCTCGGGGTCCATCTTGCCAAGTGTGGCCATGAGGGCGCTGATCTCGCCCTTTTTCCCAAGGGCGGCAACGCGGACTTCTTCCAGGGCAGCTTCGTTTGCCGCCGTGGCCACTGCGGCCAGATACTTGTCCCTGATCGTGTCGATCCCGTCCATCGCCGTCTCCTGGAGTTCGGCGATGGTGCTAGCGGGGAAGGGGCCGCGATGCAAGGCTTCGGGCTAGTGCGGCAGGCGTGTCGGATTGTAGTTCGAGGCCTCTTCCGGGCTTGGCGGTATCGGTCGGATGATATCGATAAGGATTCCGTCTGGGCCGGTCACAATGAAATGGCGCTGTCCAAAGTCTTCGTCGCGCAGGGTCTGGGTGATTGGAACACCGGCTGCTGCAAGGCGCGCATGTTGGGCATCAGGATCGTCGACTTCAAAGTTCAGGATCGCACCGCCCAGACGGCTGCGGGCCTGGACCGGGATGGTTGGGTGGTCCTGGGCCAAGATCGCAAGGTTGGTTGCGGGGTCTTCGGTCGATTGCAGATGTACATACCAGTCGGCCTGGTACAACGGCTGAAACTGGAAGTGCCGGATGTAGAAAGCCGCGGCCTTGGTCACATCGGCTGACAGCAGAACGGGGTAGTAGGAGGTGGTACGCATGGGGTTTCCTTTGCCGAATGGTTTGATACACTGTGTATGTAAATAACATACAGGATGTATGTATGCAAGAGAGCCCACGGCGAACCCAGCGCGAGCGCAGCGATGCCATGCGGACGGCCCTGATCCGGGCGGGGCGCGACCTTTTCGTCAGGCTGGGCTTTGCTTCCACGGGCACGCCCGACATTGTGGCGGCGGCAGGGGTAACCCGCGGGGCGCTGTACCACCACTTTGTCGACAAGGAGGCGCTGTTCGCGGCGGTAGTCCGCGCAGAAGCAGAGGCTGTAGCGGCTGAAATCGAGGCCGCAGATTATGTCGGACTGGAACCGGTTGACGCCCTGATCCGTGGTGGGCAGGCCTATCTGGCAGCGATGGCCGTCCCGGGACGCGCGCGGCTTATGCTGGTCGAAGCACCCGCAATCCTTTCGCCGCATGTGCTGATGGAAATCGACCTTGGCACGGGCGGACGGACGCTGGAAACCGCGCTGCAGGCGGCAGGAACAGTCGATCCCAGACCAATGGCGTCACTGTTGTCAGCGGCTTTCGACCGCGCAGCCCTGGCGATCGAGCGAGGCGAACGTCAAGAGCCTTGGGTTGGCGCGCTGGAGCGTCTTGTGCGCGGGGCTGTCAGCACATGATTTCGCGGCATTTCACCAAGGGCGATGCTGTGTCCGAGGCCGTCTATTCGGACTGCGAACGCTATCGTTATCTGTTGACACGAGTCTGGTCGCCAGGACCGAGGGCGCTGTTCGTGATGCTGAACCCGTCAACCGCGACCGAGGTTCAGAATGACCCCACGGTCGAACGCTGCGAAAGGCGCGCGCGCGCGTTGGGTTTTGGGGCGTTCCGGGTGACAAACATCTTTGCCTACCGCGCAACCGATCCTCGGGTCATGCGGGCCGAGGTGGATCCGGTCGGTCCGGACAATGATGCAGCAATCCTGCAAAGCGTGCCCTGGGCCAATACGGTGATCTGCGCCTGGGGCAACCATGGTTTGCACCTGAACCGTGGCCTTACGGTAGAGACCATGTTGCGCAAATCAGGCGCGACGCTGACACATCTGGGTCTGACCGGTCACGGGCAGCCGCGCCACCCGCTGTATGTGGGATATACGCAGCAGCCAGAGGCCTGGTAATGGGTCACGCGGCCCGCAACTGGACATTTGCCAGGTCGACCGTGTCACCGCGAATGGTCGCCATCGGAGAGCCGTCCAGGAACAGCGTGCTTTCGGTACCTTCTGCGTTGACCTCGACCGTTAGGACCGGGTTGGGGTGCACGCTAGGGTCGTAGACCACGACCAGCTGATCCTGCGAGGCGTCGTAGTCCGTCACATTGGCAACCCCGCCTTCGGCAAGCCAATCGTTGAGAACAAAGTCGTCCTCTCCTTCCCCGCCATGGCCATGATCGCCGGAACCAAGAACAAGTGTATCGTTCCCGCCGTCACCGTTCAGGAAATCCTCGTTGAAGTCGTCGATCTCTCCATCAAGGCCTGAAAGCCAGTCGTTGCCGGCGTTTCCATCCATCGTGTCCGACCCTGCGCCACCGGAAAGCTGATCGTCGTCATATCCGCCGGCAAGCCAGTCGTCCCCGTCACCCCCGGAGAGGGAATCCTGCCCCATGCCACCCAGAAGCGTATCGTCGCCCGCATCACCTGAAAGGCTGTCATCCCCCATGGCGCCAGACAGGCTGTCATCGCCGTCGCCGCCCTGCAAAGCATCATCACCATCCTGCCCAAGCAGGCTGTCGGCACCGTCACCGCCTTGTACGGTATCGGCCCCGGCCCCTGCCCAGACAGCATCGTCCCCTGTGCCTGCATCGACGAAATCGTCGCCGTCGCGACCGTCGATCAGATCGTTCCCCGCTGCGCCATACAGACGATCGGCACCCAGATCGCCGGACAGGGCGTCGGCGCCAGCACTGCCTTCAACAGTGCGACCCGAGGCGGGGGGGTCTGCAAGATCGTCAGAATGTGGATCAGAAGGGTCCGACCCGGAAACCTCGTCCAGCAGATTGCCGGAGGAAAGATCGTCCTCCTGTTCGACAACGGGGTCTTCGTTGTCGCCATCTTCATCTTCCAGATCCTCACGTGAGGTCAGGAAGGCATCTGCTGCCACCCCGGCAGCAAGGACCCCGAATAGACCAAGAAGTGCAAGCACACCGACACCCTTTGAACCTTGGCTAAGCAGCGTTAACCATATTTGCCGCTAACTGCCTGAGAGAAAACACATAATCACTTAGAGTTGTAACACGGAATCAGGTCCTTTCCCAGCGTTACGGCAGATCGGAAGACGGCTTTTTCGATGCCTGGTTAACAACTCCCCTCCAGCGACCAGCAAAAGGGCAGCAATTTCCTTTCCTTTTCCTGCGAATCTCCGTATAGGCCGCCATCCGCTGGACGCGGACACCTCCAAGGGCCTTGCTGGACGACATCCCGGCTTGTGCCATGACCCTTCAGACACAGGAGAC
Source organism: Tabrizicola sp. (assembly GCA_025458105.1). Classification (GTDB taxonomy): domain Bacteria; phylum Pseudomonadota; class Alphaproteobacteria; order Rhodobacterales; family Rhodobacteraceae; genus Tabrizicola. The sequence continues at coordinate 23,737 of JALOTD010000041.1, forward strand.
CACGATGTCGATCACCGTTGAAGAAAAAGCCAAGCTGATCAAGGAATACGCGACCAAGGACGGCGACACCGGTTCGCCGGAAGTGCAGGTTGCGATCCTGTCCTCGCGCATCGCGACCCTGACCGAGCATTTCAAAGGCCACAAGAACGACAACCATTCGCGTCGTGGCCTGTTGATGCTGGTCGCTCAGCGCCGCAAGCTTCTGGACTATCTCAAGAAGACGGATGAGGCGCGCTATAGCACGCTGATCACCCGTCTGGGCCTGCGCCGCTAAGTCCGGCATCAGGATCTGTCGAAACGCCCGCCCCGCAGGAGGCGGGCGTTTTCGTTCAGACCGGCCAGCCGTGCCGCCGAAACCGCGCCAGAATTTGCGCCTCGCAGTCCGGGGCGCCGCCATTGATTGCCTGACGCCTTAGGAACCAGGTGACATATCGGGCAAACGGCGGGGGCGGTCCGGAAAGACGGGCAAAGGCAGCGTCCAGACCATCCCGCGGGACCGATCCGGCGATATGGTGAAAGTCGCTTTCGGCAAACAGCACCGCGGGCTTGTCGGCAAGGAACCCGTTCAGAGCGACAGAGGAATTCTGTGTGACCACGGCATCGCAGTTCAGCAGAAGATCGGGCGACGGGCTGCGGACAAGGTGAAAGCGCGGGCACCGCTTTTCGATCTGCTCCAGCGCCTCGATCTCGGATGGCGTGTAGATTTCACGAGGATGAAGCGTGGCGATGATCGTCTTGTCTGGCACGCGTTCTACCGTTGTTTCCACCATATCGATGGGTGACATCGACTGGAACGAACGGCGGTCGGACAGCCGACCTTGCAGAGGGATAAGGATCGTCCCGGTCCGACGTGGAGGCGCCTCACCCAGGATCTTGATCCGCCATCGCCGCTGAAAACTGACTGCTTCGTCCGACAGAATGTCGCCCGGCGTAAAGGGCGCAAGGGCAACGTCGAACCGCCAGCGGTCGGCCACGGCCTCGATCCTCCAGAACGGCAGGATGTAGGCGCGGCGCAAGTTCAGAATGTGCGGGGCCGTCGGCTCCTGCATATGGAACAGGCCATAGCCGCGACCGGCTGCCCGGGCCCTTTCGGTCTCGGTGTCGGGATGAAAATGAAACGTCCAGCCGTGCAGGGCGTCTCGCATCCGGTTAAAGAGGTTGACCTTCCCCTCCTCTGCCGCCTCGCGCCAGGGTGAATGCAGATAAAGGTGAAGCGCGCGCTCCATTGGCCCCGGGCACCATGACCTTGTGATGAGTAGTTCTGACCGTCATATAGGAGCAGAAGAATGGAGGACGCCATGGCCGATGACAAATTTCCCGGCTGGCACGGCACGACCATCCTGGCAGTGCGCCGTGGCGGAGAAGTTGTCGTTGCGGGCGACGGGCAGGTTTCGCTGGGCCAGACCGTCATCAAGGGTACCGCACGCAAGGTGCGCAGGCTGTCGCCGGGGGGCAAGGACGTGGTCTGCGGCTTTGCCGGATCAACTGCCGACGCCTTCACCCTGCTGGAGCGGCTGGAAAAGAAGTTGGAGGCAGCGCCCGGCCAACTGGCCCGCGCCTGCGTCGACCTGGCCAAGGACTGGCGGATGGACAAGTACCTGCGCAATCTGGAGGCCATGCTGATCGTCACCGATGGCCAGGCGCTGTTCGTCATCACCGGCGCAGGGGATGTGCTGGAGCCGGAACATGACGTCGCGGCCATCGGATCTGGTGGGAACTTTGCCCTAGCCGCCGCAAGGGGCCTGATGGCCACCGACCTGCCCGCCGAAGACATCGCCCGCCGCGCCATGGCCATCGCCGCCGACATCTGCGTTTACACCAATGGCAACTTGACCGTGGAGACGATCCGCAAATGACCCCCGAAGACCTCCGCGCCGCCGTTGCCGCCGGGATCGTGACCGAAGCGCAGGCGGCTTCGCTGAATGCCTTGGCCAACAGCCGGGCGGGCCGCCGTGCTGCGCTGCCGGCCGAGGATGAACCGTTTGAGTTCTTCCGGGGCTTTTCGGAAATCTTCATTTCCATCGGCCTGGTCATCCTGCTGACCGGGGCGACCAGCCTTCTGACTGTTATCGGTGGCTTTACCCTGCTGACCCTGGTGCCGCTGGCGACGGCGGGGATTGCCTGGTGGTGGGCGGGCTACTTTACGCTAAGGCGGCGGATGACTCTTCCCTCGATGGTTCTGGCCAGCGCCTATGGCATCGGCATCGGCATCTTCGCCTTCACTGTCCTGGCCCGCGCGGAACTGGACGAGCGCGCCATCGCCATTGGCGGCTTCGGCCTTTCTGCACTGGCGATGCTGCTCTGGTACCGCCGGTTCCGGCTGCCGTTCTCGGCCTTCCTGGCCGGTGCGGCCATTCTGGGTGTCATCTACTCTCTGACAGCATCGGCGGCAAACCTTGCGCCGGTTGCCACCGGGAATTACCGGCTGCTGTTTGACCTGTCGGCCAGCCCCGCCTTTGCGACGGCCACGCTTCTGTTCGGTATCGGGGCGTTCATGGTGGGCATGTGGTTCGACACTCGTGACCCGCACCGTCTGGGCCGCCATGCCGCAACCGCCTTCTGGTGCCATCTGCTGGCCGCGCCCGCGCTTGTGAATACCGTAGCCGTCACGCTTCTGAACGGCGGGGGGACTGGCTTCCTGGCCATCGCGCTTGTCCTCATCACCCTTCTGGCCCTGGTGATCGACCGGCGCAGCTTCCTGACCGCCGCCATCGTCTATATCGCCATCGTTCTCAGCTGGCTGACGGGCGACGGGGATGGCACCGGCTGGATCTTCGTCATCCTGATTCTTGGTGCCTTCATCACCGCGATTGGCACCTGGTGGGTGCAACTGCGCGGCTTGATCATGCAGAAGCTGCCCGAATTCCCCGGCAAGGCCAGCCTGCCACCCTATGGATCGACCGAATGACTGACCTGACCCCCCGCGAAATCGTCTCTGAGCTTGATCGCTTCATCATTGGCCAGAAGGACGCCAAGCGCGCTGTTGCGGTGGCTTTGCGCAATCGCTGGCGCAGAAAGCGGCTTGGCGATGACCTGCGGGATGAGGTCTATCCGAAGAACATCCTGATGATCGGCCCGACCGGCGTAGGCAAGACCGAGATCTCTCGCCGCCTTGCCAAGCTGGCCAAGGCACCGTTCCTAAAGGTCGAGGCGACCAAGTTTACCGAAGTGGGCTATGTCGGGCGCGATGTGGATTCCATCATCCGCGACCTCGTCGATGTTGCGATCAACGACACCCGGACAGCCATGCGCGAAGAGGTGAAGGTCCGCGCCCATAAGGCCGCCGAGGACCGGGTGATCGAGGCGCTAGCCGGCAAAGACGCCCGCGACCAGACGCGCGAGATGTTCCGGGGCGACGCTGCGCCTGCCATGCCCCTGGGATTTGGCATGCCCGGAATGGAACAGCAGATGCAGGGGCTGCAGGACCTGTTCAAGGCCTTCGGCGGACGGTCCACCCGCAAGCGAATGACCGTGGCGCAAAGCTATGACATCTTGATCGGGCAAGAAGCTGACAAGCTTCTGGATGACGAGGCTGTGCGCACGGCGGCGCTGGAGGCTGTGCAAGAGAATGGCATCGTCTTCCTGGATGAGATCGACAAGATCTGCGCCCGGTCCGACGCGCGGGGGGCCGACGTCTCCCGCGAAGGCGTCCAGCGCGACCTCCTGCCCTTGATCGAAGGCACCACGGTGTCCACCAAGCATGGCCCGGTGAAAACCGACCACATCCTCTTCATCGCTTCCGGCGCCTTCCACATCGCCAAGCCCTCAGACCTCTTGCCCGAGCTGCAGGGCCGCCTGCCGATCCGCGTCGAACTTGCGCCCCTGACGGAAGCGGATTTCGTCTCGATCCTGACCGAAACTGACAACGCCCTGACCCGCCAGTACAAGGCGCTGATGGCGACCGAGGATGTGCAGGTCACCTTCACGGCTGACGGTATCGCGGCCCTTGCCCACATCGCAGCCGAGGTGAACCGGGCGGTGGAAAACATCGGCGCGCGGCGGCTTTACACGGTGATGGAGCGGGTGTTCGAGGAACTCAGCTTCCACGCCCCGGATCGCTCTGGCCAGTCGGTGACTGTCGATTCGGCCTTTGTAGAGACGAATCTGGGCGCGCTGGCCCGGTCCGCCGATATCTCGCGGTATGTGTTGTGACTATCATTGCGCCCCCTGCCCCGTCTTTCCCGGCCGACTGGCCCCGGTTCGGGATGGGCTGTGCGTCGCTGGGCAACATCTTTCAGGCCTACACCGAAGCTGAAGCGCGCGAGACCTTCGCCGCCGCCTGGGATGCGGGGGTTCGCTACTTTGACACCGCGCCCTGGTATGGACATGGGCTTTCAGAACACCGTCTGGGGACCGCTTTGCGCGACTGGCCGCGAGATCAGGTGGTCGTGTCCACCAAGGTCGGCCGCGTCTACGACCCCGCGCCACGCGGGCGGGATGTGCGGGTCAATTGGAAAGGTGGGCTCAACTTTGCGGTCCGCTACGACTATTCCGCCGATGGGTTCGAGGCCTCTCTGGCGCAAAGTCGTTTGCGGTTGGGTCAACCGGTGGTCGATGCCCTGATCATCCACGACCTTGACCGCGACTACCACGGCCGGGCGTTTGACGGACACATGAAAGACCTCACCGGCTCGGGCCTTGCCTATTTGCACCGGTTGAAGGCTGACGGAGTGATTTCGGCCGTGGGCATGGGGATGAATACGCTCGCCGACTTCACTGCCATCGCCCCCTGGATCGAGGTCGATTTCTTCCTGGTCGCCCTGCCCTACACCCTGGCAGATCAGGCGGCCCTGCGCGGCCCGATGGCCGACTGTCTGCGGCGGGGCATCAAGGTGGTGATCGGCGCCCCCTTCGCATCGGGCCTTCTGGCCAACCCTTCCGCTCCCGGAGTGATGTACGCTTACGCTCCGGCCAGCCCCGAGATGGTTGCGAAGGCCCGCGCGATCGAAGCGGTGTGCCAGCGACACGGCATCCCCCTGCCCGCCGCCGCCCTGCAGTTTCCTCTGCTGCATGCAGCGGTCGTCTCAGTGATCCCTGGGGCTGTTTCAGGAGCCCAGGTAACCCAGAACGCGGCCAACCTGGCACTGCCCATTCCGGGTGAACTGTGGCACGACCTCAAGATGCAGGGGTTAATTGATACCGACGCCCCTACTGGTTGAAAGACCGCGCCGCCCCGGTGTAGGCTATCGCATCACCCGGGGGATGCCGTGACCGACGACGCCGTGACGCCGATGATGGCGCAGTATCTGGAGATCAAGGCGCAGAACCCTGGCGCGCTGTTGTTCTACCGGATGGGCGATTTCTACGAGATGTTCTTCGACGACGCGGTCGCCGCCGCCGCCGCGCTGGACATCGCGCTGACGAAACGCGGGTTTCATCTGGGTGAGCCCATTGCCATGTGCGGCGTCCCGGTCCATTCCGCCGAAGGCTACCTTCTGACGCTGATCCGCAAGGGCTTCCGCGTCGCCATCGCCGAACAGCTGGAAGACCCGGCCGAGGCGAAGAAGCGCGGCTCCAAATCCGTGGTCAAACGCGACGTTGTCCGCCTCGTTACCCCCGGCACGCTGACCGAGGATTCCCTCCTCGAAGCCCGCCGCCACAACTTCCTCGCCGCCTACTCGGAAGTCCGCGACCAGGCGGCGCTGGCCTGGGCCGACATCTCGACCGGCGAGTTCCGGGTGATGCCCTCGTCGCTCGTTCGGCTGGGCCCCGACCTGGCCCGCGTCGCCCCGCGCGAACTGCTTCTCAGCGAGGCGCGGGAGCACGAAATAGTCTCTAACATGGCTGAAATGGGGGTTTCCGTAACGCCGCTGTCGCGTGGCAGCTTCGATTCCACCAACGCCGAGCGTCGCCTCTGCGACCTCTTCCACGTCGCCTCGCTGGACGCTTTCGGCACCTTCGATCGGGCCGAAGTCTCGGCGATGGGCGCGCTCGTCGACTACTTCCACCTCACCCAGCGCGGCCGGATGCCGCTTCTGCGCGCCGCAACCTGGAACTGACGCAAGCCCTCTCCGGCGGCCGCGAAGGCTCCCTCCTCGCCGCCATCGACCGCACCGTCACCGCCGGCGGCGCGCGCCTCCTCGAACGCCGGATTTCCTCGCCGTCCCTTGACCTCCACACCATCCACGCCCGCCAGGCCGCGCTCGACTACCTCCTCGACGCCCCCACCCTCCGCAACCAACTCCGCGAAGCCCTGCGCCGCGTCCCCGACATCGCCGCGATCCGTGCGGGGCTGGAGCAGGCGGGCCGCATCGCCCAGCTCCTTACCGACGCCCCGCCCCTGCTGCATGAGGCCGCCCAGTCCCTCCTCGGCCACGACCAACTCGTCGCCCACCTCACCCGCGCCCTCGTCGCCGAACCGCCCCTCCTCACCCGCGACGGCGGCTATATCGCCCCCGGCTACGACCCCGAACTCGACGACACCCGCGCCCTCCGCGACGAAGGCCGCGGCGTCATCGCCCGGATGCAGGCCGAGTACATCGAGGCGACCGGCGTCCAAAGCTTGAAGATCAAGCACAACAACGTGCTCGGCTACTTCATCGAGACCACCACCACCCACGAAGACCGCATGCGCGCCATGCCGGATCTCTTCATCCACCGCCAGACCCCGCATCCTCAACTCCGCCAACCACGCGCTGGAGATCGAAAAGCGTCACTACACGGCCCTCAAGGCCCAAATCCTCGACCACTCCGCCCCCATCGCCCTCGCCGCCCGGGCACTCGCCGAGATCGACCTCGCCGCCGCCTTCGCCGACCTCTCCGCCGAGGAAAACTGGTGCAAGCCAGAGGTCGACGACAGCCGTGCCTTCCAGATCACCGGCGGCCGTCACCCCGTCGTCGAACGCGCCCTCCGCAAGGACGGCCAACCCTTCGTCGCCAACGACTGCGCCTTGACCTCCAAGGACACCCCGGCGATCTGGCTCCTCACCGGCCCGAACATGGCCGGGAAATCCACCTTCCTCCGCCAGAACGCCCTGATCGCCCTCCTCGCCCAGGCCGGCTCCCATGTCCCCGCCACGTCAGCCCGCATCGGCCTCGTCTCCCAGCTTTTCAGTCGGGTCGGCGCTTCCGACGACCTCGCCCGGGGCCGCTCCACCTTCATGGTCGAGATGGTCGAAACCGCCGCCATCCTGAACCAGGCCGACGACCGCGCGCTGGTGATCCTGGACGAAATCGGCCGCGGCACCGCGACCTACGACGGCCTAAGCATCGCCTGGGCCACCCTAGAATACCTGCACGAAGTCAACCGCTCCCGCGCCCTCTTCGCCACGCATTACCACGAGATGACCGCGCTCGCGGGCAAGCTATCGGGCGTGAAGAACGCCACAGTCACCGTCAAGGAATGGGAAGGCGAGGTCATCTTCCTGCACGAAGTCCGCGAGGGCGCGGCCGACCGCAGCTACGGCGTCCAGGTCGCGCGGCTGGCGGGCCTGCCGCCTTCGGTCATCGAACGGGCCAAGGTCGTCCTCGACGCGCTGGAGAAAGGTGACCGCGAGGGCGGCAAGCAGGCCACCCTGATCGACGACCTTCCCCTCTTCCGCGCCGCACCGCCCCCGCCCCTGCCGCAAAAGCAGAAGACCTCAGCCGTCGAGGAGCGGCTGAAGGACATCCATCCGGATGAACTCACCCCGATGGAAGCCCTGAAACTTATCTATGAAATCAAGGGGCTGGCGTAGGGTGGGCGACGCGCCCACCGCCCCTACCCAGCCGTGTTCGACGACACCCCGACCTGCGCCGGGCGCAGCAATCGGTCGTGCAGCAGGAACCCTTCCGTGGCCACCTGGATGATCTGTCCCGCCTTCGTCCCCGGCAGCGGGGCCTCGAACATCGCCTGGTGCAGCTGCGGGTCGAACTGGTCGCCCACGGCGGGCGAGATCATCGTGATCCCGTGCTTCGTCATCACATTGGTCAGCTCGCGCAGGGTCAGCTCGACGCCTTCAATCAGCGCCGCCGAAGCCGCCCGAGACTCCTCCGGGATCGCCTGGATCGCGCGGTTCAGGTTGTCGTAGACCGGCAAGAGGTCCCGCGCCAACCGCGTCCCGCCGTACATCTCGGCCTCTTTCCGGTCGCGCTCGGCCCGTTTCCGCGAATTTTCGGCATCCGCCAGCACCCGCATGAACTTGTCGCGCAGCTCGTCCCGCTCGGCCCGCAGGGCCTCAAGCTCATCCATCTGGGGTTCAAACTCTTCCAGCTCCACCTGCGAGACGGTGGGTTCTTCCTGCGACATTGCGCTTCGTCCTTCTTCAGCCCTTGCCGCGGTCAGAGACCAGGCGGCCCACCAGCTGGGCGGTGTAATCGACGATCGGGACGATGCGGCCATAGTTCAGCCGAGTCGGACCGATGACGCCCACCGCGCCGATGATTTTCCGATCAGCGTTCATATAGGGAGAAACCACCAGACTTGAA
>JALOTD010000042.1 GCA_025458105.1 Tabrizicola sp.
GTAGGCGGTCGTGCTGCCGGCGACGCTGACGTCCAGGCCGAGAAAGCCATAGGCCCAGAGCGCGCCGGTCCGGCGGCAGATCGTGCAACTGCAGGCGGTAACCGAAGCTGGCCGTTCAGCCAAGGTCCAGCTGCAGGCGCCGCAGTGGCAGGTTCCGGTGAGCATCGGGCCTCCGGTCTATTCATGGGGTCAGGATAGCATGACAGGAAAGCGTCCACCGTCAACCGCCGCCCAGGGTGGCCCTCACTGTGTCGCCGATGGCATAGGCTTCGGCCTCTACCGCCTGATGATCGCGGACGTAAGCTCGCGCGAAGCCCATCAGCCCCCAGCGGCGGAATTGTTCGACGTGCTTCACCTCATGCGCCCAGAGGGGGATGTTGGTTTCCACATCATGTGGATCGGCGAAGACAATGGTGTCGATCAGCGTGATCGCAACGGCATCGCCATGCCGTATGGCCAGCGCCTGGAGCGTCGAATTTTCGGCGATGCCGGTGCGGTATTCGATGCTGTCGAGAAGCTCGGCGGGATACCATTCGAGAAGTGCCTGGCGGATGTGCGATGGCATGGGGCGGGTGCCCTCGGCCCATGCGGCATCGCGGGAGAGGACGAGGACGTTGGCGAGAGAGGCGGCGGCGATGTCGAGGCTGGTTTCAATGACGGCTCGGCCCGTCCTTTCGAAGGGCAGGCCGGGGCCTTCGGCCAGAGCAGGGGAGGTCAGGGCGACGACGAGGACGAGGGCGCGCATGGCAGAAGGGTGCCAAGAGTGCGGCTGGCCTGCAACCGGAGTGCGGCTTTGGTGCCGAAAAGGTGACCGGGGGCGGGGCGACTGTTGAATTGAGCGCGTTCCGCGCACGCCTTGTGTCTCGGCGTTGCGTGTGAAGGACACGCAGGACCTCGGCGCGACATGGTTTGCTCGAACCAGTGGCGCAAACCCTGTCGCACCTCCGGCGGGGATACTTTGGGACATGAAATGGGGCTGCCTTCAGGCATGAGGGCAGCCCTTGGGGATTACGCCCGCCCGCGACGACCGCCGCGGCGGCCACCGGCGGCTTGGCTGGCCGCAGCGGAGGCGTCCGCGAAGCTGAGCCCGCCTTCGACGGCTTCCAGCACCTTGGCGAAACGGATCCATTCGCCGCCGTTCGCGTCGTGGTTCATCAGGAAGTTGGCGGCGCGGATCGCCTCCATTTCCTGCTGGCGGACCGGGTTCATGATGGCGCTGGTCATGCCCGCGCCGATGGCCATGGGCAGGAAGGCGCCGTTGATGCCATGACGGTGGGGCAGGCCGAAGGAGATGTTCGAGGCGCCGCAGGTGGTGTTGACGCCCAATTCTTCGCGCAGGCGGCGGACCAGGGTGAAGACCTGCTGACCGGCGCTGGCCATCGCGCCCACGGGCATCACCAGTGGGTCGACGACGATGTCATGCGCGGGGATGCCGAAATCGGCGGCGCGCTGGACGATCTTCTTTGCCACGGCGAATCGGACGTCGGGGTCGGGCGAGATGCCGGTGTCGTCGTTCGAGATGGCAACGACGGGGACGTTGTATTTCTTGACCAAGGGCAGGACGAGTTCGAGGCGCTCCTCCTCACCCGTGACCGAGTTCAGGAGCGGGCGGCCTTCGCAGGCCTGGAGGCCCGCCTCCAGCGCGCCGGGGACCGACGAGTCGATGCACAAGGGCACGTCGACGGTCTGCTGCACGATCTCGATCAGCGCCTTCATCAGCGGCGGCTCGACGAAGTTGTTGTCGGCATAGCGCGGGTCTTCGGCCATCTTGTTGGTGAAGACCGCGCCCGAGTTCACGTCGAGGACCGTGGCCCCGCAGGCGACCTGTTCGAGGGCGTCCTTGATGACGGTCTCGAAGTTGCCGGCCTCCAGTTCGGCGGCAAGCTTCTTGCGGCCCGTGGGGTTGATGCGTTCGCCGATCACGCAGAAGGGCTCGTCAAAGCCGATGATGACGGTTTTCGTTTTGGATTCAACGACAGTACGGGTCATTCTTGAGGCTTTCTCTTAAGCGGTAGCAGAGGCAGGAACGCCCGAAGCGCCGCCGTGTTCGGTGACCCAACTGGCATTGGTCTTGATGCCGCCGAGGGGGAAGAAATGGACCTGCTCTATCCCGAAGCCTGGGTTCGCGGCCTTGTGGGCGGCCAGCGCCTCCAGGACTTCGGTGGGCTCATAGGGCAGGAGGAGCTTGGTCACGTCCATCGCGCGCTTTTGCAGCACGCGGAGGCTTGGCCCCACACCGCAGGCGATGGCGAACTTGATGAGGGTTTGCAGTTTCGCGGGGCCCGCGATGCCGATGTGGACCGGCAGCTTGATGCCCTCGGTTGCCAAGCGGTTTACCCAGTCGATGACGGGCTGCGCCTCGAAGCAGAACTGGGTGGTCATCGCCATCTTGGCGTCGGTGCGTTCCGCGAAGGCGGATTTCCAGCGGGCGGCTTCCATGACCATGCGGTCGGAGCCATCGGGGTCGATGTCCTTGTTGCCCTCGGGGTGGCCCGCGACGTGGAGGCGGTCAAAGCCGGTAAAGGCACCAGATTCAAGGAGTTCCATTGAGGAGCTGAAGTCGCCCACCTGCGCGGCGGGGTTGCCCGCAAGGATCAGGCCCTGCTTGACGCCCACGTCCTTGTAGCGCGCGACCCAGTCGAAGAGGGTGGCCTTGTCCTTGACGATGCGTGCGGGGAAGTGCGGCATCACGTCAAAGCCTTCGTCGACGATGCGCTTGGCGGTGGCCACCATCTCCTCGATCGGGCTTTCGATGTTGGCGATGTAGACGCGGGTGCCGTTGGGCAGGATGTCGCGGAAGCTTTCGACCTTTTCGGCGGTGCGGGGCATGACCTCGATCGAGTAGCCCTTGAGGAAGGTCTCCAACCCGCCGGTTGCGGGGGCGGCTTCTTCCTTGCGGCGGAAATTGAACAGGGCCATCACGGTCTCCTTGAGGGTCGGTGGCAGGGTCATATGGGGGTCAGGCCTTGGCCCAGCCTTCAGCGTCGATCAAAGTCTTGATGCGGGCAGTGTCGTATTCGGCTTCAAGCTTCGCGGCGTAGTCGGCCGCGATGGTGTCGGGCTCGCCCTCCATATCGGCAACGACGACCTTGCGCCATTCGGCGAGATAGGCGTCGGCATCCTTGGCGCCGATCTTCATGGCGCAGCGGTCGATGGCCTGCTCGAACCGTTCGGGAAGCTGGACCTTGGACCCACGACGGCCCTTGCCGACGATCACCTGCGCCGGGATGTCGCGCCAGTAGACGACAGTGACTTCGGCCATGGTGCGGTGATTCCTCCTGAACCGTGTTAGCCCCTTGATAGTCGTCGGTCCGCGACAGCCTGTGTCGGTTTTCGACATGGCAAGCGATAGATGCGACCCGTCTGCCACGACGCCCCGATAGCATGTGGCGCCGCAGGATGCGACGGCAATGCTTCGGAAAAAACTTCATGCAGATCATGAGGCTTGCCGAGGTCCTGCGGCGCGGCAAGCCGGGGATAGAGATGCATGCTTGCACCGGGGGGGGTTCGCGACTAGTTTTGCGTCCAACCACAGATGGAGGGCGATTATGACGCCCGAGCGTCCCCGCAGGGCGGACGCGACCGACGCAGAGGTCGAGACGGCCAAGGGGGCTGTTTCCCGCGCCGAGGAGCCGTCAGCCCTCGCCGACCCAGGGTCAGCTCCGCTCTATGCGGCACTTGATCTTGGCACAAACAGTTGCCGGATGCTGATTGCCCAGCCAAAGGGCAGTCAGTTCAGCATCGTTGACAGCTTTTCAAAGACCGTGCAGCTGGGCGTCGGGCTAGAGGCGACGGGGCGGCTGAGCCGCGCTTCGATGGGGCGGACGATTCAGGCCTTGCGGATTTGCGAAAAGAAGCTCGACCGCCATGGTGTGACTCGGATGCGCCTGGTCGCGACCGAAGCCTGCCGCCGCGCGCGGAATGCACGGGAATTCATCCGCCAGGTCCGGCGTGAGACGGGCCTGAGCCTTGAGATCATCGCGCCCGAGGAAGAGGCACGGCTGGCCGTAATCTCTTGTGCGCCGCTGGTGTCGCCTACGACCGAACAGCTTCTGGTGGTGGATATCGGCGGCGGATCGACCGAACTGGTCTGGATCGATCTTTCTGCCGTGGCGCCGGGCGAACGTCCCAAGGCAATCATGCGGCTGCACATGGGCTTCGACGCTCAGGGCGAGGGCGCTGTCGCGCGCGTGGTAGACTGGATTTCCGTGCCACTTGGCGTGGCCACTCTGAAAGACCAGTTCATCGATGTCGACGATGATGCGGCGCGCTTTGCCCTGATGAGCTGGTTTTTCGAAGAGAACCTGGCCAGCTTCAGCCCTTATAACGCTCAGAATGCCCGGGACGGCTTTCAGATCATCGGGACCTCCGGCACGGTGACGACGGTGGCAGCGTCGTTCCTGAACCTCAAGCGCTATGATCGGACCAAGGTGGACGGGCTGCAAATGACATCGGACCAGATCGATCTGGTGATCCGGGAATACCTGGCGCTGGGGCCAGAGGGACGGCGGACCGATCCGCGGATCGGGCGGGATCGGCATGCGCTGATCATGTCGGGGGCGGCGATCCTGCAGGCCTTGATGCGGATCTGGCCAACGGACCGCTTGTCGGTCGCTGACCGGGGCCTTAGGGAAGGGCTTCTCTATGCGCAGATGAGCGTGGATGGCGTGCTGGAAGACGGGCCCTATACATGACCGAGAAACCGAATTCTGGGCGCGGACAGCGCGAGCTGCGGGTGCGGGTCAAGACCGCCAAGGGGCGGAAGCTGTCTTCCACCCTTTGGCTGGAGCGGCAGCTGAACGACCCCTATGTCCAAAGAGCCAAGCGAGAAGGCTATCGCGGCCGCGCGGCCTACAAGATCCTGGAACTGGATGACAAGTACGGCTTCCTGAAGCCCGGGGCGCGGGTGGTCGATCTTGGCTGCGCGCCGGGCGGCTGGTGTCAGGTGGCGGTCGTGCGGGTGAACGCGCTGGGTCAAAATCCGAAGAAGCCAGTGGGCACGGTGCTGGGGGTGGACCTGCAGGAGGTGGAGCCGATTGCGGGGGCCGAGATCCACCAGCTGGATTTTCTGGCGGATGATGCGGATGAGAAGGTGAAGGGCTGGCTGGGTGGCCGGGCTGACGTGGTGATGTCGGACATGGCGGCGGCGGCCAGCGGGCACAAGGCGACGGACCATTTGCGGATTGTGGCGCTGGTCGAGGCGGCGCTGGCCTTTGCCTTCGACGTGCTGGAGGACGGCGGGACCTTCGTTGCCAAGGTGCTGGCGGGTGGGGCCGAGAACGAGATGCAGGCGATGCTGAAGCGGAGCTTCCGCAAGGTGGCGAACGTGAAGCCGCCGGCAAGCCGCGCCGACAGTTCCGAGAAGTTCGTGGTGGCGATGGGCTACCGGGGCCGCGAGATTGCCGGCGGTGCAGGGGAAGGCGATCCCGAGGCTGGCCCCCTGGGGTGACTGCCCCTCACCCCCGGCCCCTCTCCCCCAAGGGGCGAGGGGAGTGACGGGCGTGGTTCCCTAAGATGCAAATGAAAAAGGCGCCCGGAGGCGCCCTGTTTCCAGCCTTTCGGAGGGTTCAGCCGCCCCAGCTGCGGACCGGGCCGCAATCCATATGGACGAAGTTCGACCGCGAATACTTGCCGACCCCGCCCGAAGCGCAGGCGGCCGCGGCCTTTGCCATCTGGCTGACCGAACGCGACTTGAGCCGCAGATCGGCTGCCTGACCTTTCATGTGCAAGGAGTTCCGCGCCACGCCGCCTGACTTCGACCGCAGCATCGCATTGGTCTTGGGACTGCGGTAGCCGGACAGAAGCATGTAGGGTTCGCTGACATCCATCAGGCGATGCGACGCCGCCATGATGTCAATCGTGCGCATATCCATCTTCATCGCATCGTCCGACCGCCAGTCGCGCATGAAGTGGTTGATTTCCTTCATGACCTCGGGGATGTATTCGCCCTCGATCCAATAGATCGTGTCGATGCTTTCTCCCGTCCGACCGGAATACATGCGGATGCGGCGAATATCGCCCGACCCTTTCAGCAATCCGAAGGCATTGGAGTAGGTGGGTGCAGCCACCAGCGCCGTCGCCGCAAACACACCAAGAAGGCCGCGCCGCGTGACGCCGTACTTATCCAGATCCGCCATTCTAACGTCTGTCCCCGCCGTTTCTTCCGACTGCTGCCTAGCAGCCGCCGCGCCACTTCTTCCCCAAGTGCCCGAGTGTTATGGCACAGGTCGAATCGAAGCCCAAGCGCAGACTGCCTGCAACACGCACAGCACAACCTGAATCGGCAAAAATTTGCTGAACGCGCGTCAAAGTCCGCCAATGTTGTCTATTTGCATCGCTCTGCCCCGTAACTGTGTCCTGGCTGGCGACAATTTCGCAGCAGAACCCTTTGCTTTTGGGTTTGTGAGTGGACAGGCCCAAGAATTTCCGATGAGACTGCAGCCAAGACAAGTCTTTGAGATTGGTGCCTGAATGGAGCTTTTCGTCCGTCGCAAACTGTCGGCTTCGGCCCTTGGCCTGTCGTTGGCCATGGCGCTGTCTGCGCTTCCGGCCTTGGGCCAGTCGAATGCTTTTCCGCAAGCGCTGGCGACGGCTGCGAGCGAAGAGAGCGTGATTGCCGACTGGTACCGCGAGACGGGCTATCAGACGCTTTGGACCGGGCCGCAGGATGGCGAACGCCGGGCAGCGCTTCTTAAGGCCATTTCGCGCGCCTCTGACCACGGGTTGCCGCAAGCGCGCTATGATGCCGAGGCGTTGGCGGCTGCCTTTCGTGCGGCAGAAACCGAGGGCGACCGGGGTCGGCTGGAAGTGGCGATGACGCGGGCCTATCTGGCCTGGGCGCGCGACTTGACCTCGGGGGCGCTGGACCCGGCGTCGGTCGACAAGGGCATTCTGCGCGAGATCGACGTGATCGATCCGAGAATCCTGCTGAGCCGGATGGCGCAAGGGGACCCTGAGGCGGTGCTGGGCTGGTTGCAGCCAACTTCGACCGCGTATCTGCAGCTGATGAAAGCCAAGATCGGGCTTGAGGCACAGATTGCCGCGGGTGGCTGGGGGACGACGGTCCCGGCAGCGGCACTTGCGCCGGGGGACAGCGGTCCGGACGTGGTGTCCCTGCGTGACCGGTTGATCCGGATGGGCTATCTGCAGGCAACGGCGACGGCGGTCTATGACCGGCAGGTCGAGGCGGCCGTTCTGGCCTTTCAGTTGAACCATGGCATCACGCCAGATGGAGTGGCAGGCGAAAGCACCATTGTCGAGCTGAACCGCGGCCCGGAAGAGCGGCTGAAGTCTGTCATCGTCGCGATGGAACGCGAGCGCTGGATGGATTTCGACCGCTCGGCCAAGCATATCTGGGTCAATCTGCCCGATTTCCGCGCGAAGATCATCGACGAAGGTCGCGTGATCTTTGATACTCGTGTCGTGATCGGCAAGGATGTTCCCGACCAGCGCAGTCCCGAATTCTCGGATGACATGGAGCATATGGTCATCAATCCGTCCTGGGGTGTGCCGCGGTCGATCATCGTCAAGGAATATCTGCCGCTTCTGCGCCAGAACCCGAATGCAGTGGGTCATCTGCAGATCATCGACGGGCGCGGGCGCGTGGTTCCGCGCGGGTCGGTCGATTTCTCGGGCAGCTTTCCCTATGGCATGCGCCAGCCGCCCTCGGACGACAATGCGCTGGGGCTGGTGAAATTCATGTTCCCGAACCCGCATAACATCTATTTGCACGATACGCCGTCGAAGTCGCTGTTCGACAAGGAAATCCGCGCCTATAGCCATGGTTGCATCCGGGTGGCGGACCCGTTCGATCTGGCGCATGAGCTGTTGTCCTGGCAGGTCGACAATGCGGAGGCAGAGTTCGAGGCGGCGCTGGAATCCGGGAAAGAGACGACGGTGAAGCTGAAAGAGACGCTGCCAGTGCATCTGGTCTATTTCACAGCCTATCCAGGGCCAAAGGGGCAGATCACCTATCGCCGCGACATCTATGGGCGTGACGCTGCCCTGTGGGAGGCCCTCTCTGCCGCCGGGGTGGAACTTGCAGGCGTTCAGGGGTAAGTCTGGGGCAACGCTGAGCCCGAGGAAACCATGGCCCACACGATCCGAGACATTGCCCAGGCTCTCGGGGCCGAGGCAGAGGGTGCCATTGACCTGACCGTGACCGGCGCGGCCGAGCCTCAGGCTGCAGGGCCTGACCAGATCGCCCTGGCGATGGACCCGCGCTATGCCGATGGGATCGCGAAGGGGCAGGCACGTGCGGCCGTAGTCTGGCCCGGGGCCGACTGGCAGGCCATGGGGTTGAAGGCGGCGATCTTTGCCCCGCGCGGACGGTTGGCAATGGCGGGCCTAACGCGGCTTATGGACCCGGGACCGGACATTGCGGTGGGGGTCCATCCGTTGGCCGTGGTCCACCCCACGGCCGAGATCGGCGCTCATGCGGCCATCGCCCCCTTTGTCGTCATCGGCGCGGGCGTTCGCATCGGACCGGGGGCGCGGATCGCCAGCCATGTCTCGATTGCCGAGGGAGCGACCATCGGGGCGGACGCGCTTATCCTGCAAGGCGCACGGATCGGCGCACGGGTGACCATCGGCGACCGCTTCATCTGCCAGCCCGGGGCAGTAATCGGCGCTGACGGGTTCAGCTTTGTCACTCCGGAAAAGTCCGGGGTCGAGGAGATTCGCGAGACCTTGGGCAGCCGGGCCGAGATCAAGGATCAAAGCTGGACCCGGATACATTCACTTGGTGCTGTAACCATCGGGGATGAGGTGGAAATCGGTGCAAACGTCTGCATCGACCGCGGCACGATCCGCGACACGGTGATCGGGTCGGGTACAAAGCTCGATAACCTTGTGCATATCGGCCACAACGTGCAGGTGGGGCGCGATTGTCTTCTGTGCGGCCAGGTCGGTATCGCCGGGTCGGCCCGGATCGGCGACCGGGTGGTGATGGGGGGGCAATGCGGGGTGAACGACAACATCTTTGTCGGCGATGACGTCATCGCGGGCGGCGCGACGAAGATCTTCACCAATGCCCCCGCCGGGCGCGTGCTCTTGGGCTATCCAGCCGTGAAGATGGAGACCCATGTCGAGATGCAGAAGGCGCTGCGTCGGCTGCCGCGTCTGGCGGCCCGGGTGGCGGCGCTTGAAAAGGGCATTCCGCCCGTACGCGAATCCGACTAAACGCAGGCCATGATCCCACGGGCAGACATCGAAGCGGCTGTCATCGCCATTCTGGCGAAAGAGCTGCTGTTGCCGCCCGCTGAAATCGCGCTGGATGCCCGGATCGAGGATCTTGGGTTGGACAGCCTTGGCAAGGTCGAGGCGATCTTCGCGCTGGAGGAACGGTTTGGCATCACCATACCGTTTAACGCAAACGAACCCGACCAGCCCGATTTCGACTTTGTCTCGGTCCCCGGCATCGTCGCCGGGGTAGAACGGCTTCTGGCGCAAGCCCCGGCATGAGGCGGGTTGTCGTAACCGGCATCGGTACGGTCAACGCGCTTGCCCAGGATGTGCCGGGGACCTTTGCTGCCCTGGCCGAGGGGCGCTGCGGGATCGGGCCATTGGGCTTTCGCGACGCCGACCGTCTGACGGTCCGCGTGGGTGCCGAGGTTCGTGACTGGCACCCCGACCTCGATCCGGCACAGCTGCCGCTTTATGACCGGGTCACGCAGTATGCTTTGGTGGCAGGGGCCGAGGCGATGGCCATGGCGGACTTGCCCGATGGTCTGGGCATGCGGGCCGGTGTGATCCTTGGGACAGCGGCAGGAGGCATCCAGACCTGGGAAGA
This sequence comes from Tabrizicola sp., assembly GCA_025458105.1. Lineage (GTDB taxonomy): Bacteria > Pseudomonadota > Alphaproteobacteria > Rhodobacterales > Rhodobacteraceae > Tabrizicola. The sequence goes on from JALOTD010000042.1 coordinate 9,791, forward strand.
CAGCTATCGCGCCGTCTTTGCCGATGGCAAGTCGCGCGTCTCGCCCCTGACGGTGCCGCGGCTGATGCACAACGCTCCGGCCTCGCATCTGTCGATCCGGCATGGGCTGACTGGGCCGGTCCTGTCGGTCTCCTCGGCCTGCGCCAGTGCAAATCATGCGATGGGTCTGGCGTTGCAGCAGATCCGGGCGGGCGCGGCGGATGTGATGGTGACCGGCGGGTCCGAGGCGATGCTGTGCTTTGGTGGCGTCAAGGCCTGGGAGGGGTTGCGGGTCCTGGCCCCGGACACCTGCCGGCCGTTTTCCCTGGGCCGCAAGGGGATGGTGATTGGCGACGGGGCGGGGGTTCTGGTCTTCGAGGCCGAGGAGCATGCCCGCGCGCGGGGGGCGAAGGTGCTTGCCGAAGTGGCCGGGTTTGCCATGTGCGCCGATGCGGGGGACATCGTCGCCCCCGATCCAGACAGCGCGGCGCGGGCTATGCAGGCCGCCCTTGCTGACGCGGACCTCGATCCACAGGACATCGGCTATCTCAACGCACACGGCACCGGTACCCTGGCCAATGACCGCAGCGAAAGCGCCGCGATCCGCCAGGTCTTTGGCCCACACGGCCCTCCAGTCAGTTCGACCAAGTCGATGCATGGCCATGCGATCGGCGCGACCGGCGCGCTGGAGGCCGTGGCTTGCCTTCTGGCTCTGACGCAAGCGGTGATCCCGCCGACTGTCGGGTTCCAGGCCGCTGATCCCGACTGTGCGCTGGACCTGGTGGTGACGACGGCTCGCGCGGCGCACGTCGAGGCGGTCCTGTCCAATGCCTTTGCCTTTGGCGGGCTGAACGCGGTCATCGCTTTCCGCAAAGTCTGAGCGAAAAAGGCCGGCCCCATAGGACCGGCCCGCAACCTTGGCGTAGCAAGGTCACTCGTTCGCGGGGGCCGCTTCGGTCGCACCATCGGCGGGGGCCGCCTCTGCCGGGGCGGCGGCGGCATCGGCCGCGTCGTTTGCCGCGTCCACCGCCTGCAGCCCAGCTGTAAAGCCCTTCAGCGAGGCGGTGAGCGTGACCCGCTCATCCGGGGCGACATATGGGACGATGGTGATGACCGCGTTTGCGCCCTTCTTCAGCTGGTCAACCTCTTCCGCGGTAAAGCCCAGCCGTGCCACGCAACCGATCTGCGTGCAGAAAGTGAATGGGTAGGCTTTCGGCGTGCCGGTATCGATTTGCAGGCCCATTCCTGCGGTCAGCAAGGTTTCCAGCGGGGCAATGAAGGTGGCACCTGCGACGGCGGGACCTTCCGTGCCCTTTGGCAGGCTGAACATCGTCAGCTCGGCGACGTTGTTCCCCTCCTGGTCCTTCAAGAGCATGTAAAGCTGGCAGGGATCGATCCCCGATGCCGTGCGGACGCAACGCTGCTCCCAGGCCTCGAACGTCGCGGCGGTATAGGTCGAGCCGACTCCATCATTGCCGCCGGTCTCGACGCCCATGGACAAGCCGTCAGCGGTCGGCGCGTCTGCAGTCACGCCCTCGGTTGCCGGGGGCTCTTCCGTGGTCTGCGACAGCACGGGCTGGGCAAGAAGCGCGAGCATCAGCGCAAAGGCAGTTGTATTGGTCGTTGCCATCTGGGGCATATCCTTCCGTCGGTCCTTTGCGCGGGTCTCTATCACGGGCGCGGGGCCAAGTCAGGTGCGAAATCGCCGCTGGGCGGCCTTCTGCACGGCGTCGGAACGTCCGTCACGCGCATGTGAAAAAGGGCCGGCAGACCGGCCCCTTTCGTGAATTTTTGTTTGCTCCCTGTCGGACTGGCCGACTTCATGGACACGGACGCTATTGCGGTTTGCGCGGGAGGTCAACGGGATTCTGCACCCTTCGCGCAGGCCAGAGCGGCAGAAAAAAACCGCGCCTTTTCAAGGGCGCGGCCAGTCAACAGGGAGGAAGTCACCACCAGGTTGCACGAACCGGCGCCACCTGATGCGTTCAGACTGGCAGAAAGGGGTTAACAATGTATCTTTGCCGCGAACAGCAGTCCGGCGGGTCGGGGATCCGCCGTCAGGAAAGGGTGCAGGGGATGGATCAGGCCAGCATATTCGTGGGTGGCGGTGGGGAAGGCTACAGTGCGCCGCAGAAGCTGCTTCTGGGCTATGGCAACCGACACGGGCTGATTGCGGGGGCGACCGGAACGGGCAAGACGATCACGTTGCAGATCCTGGCCGAGGGCTTTTCGGCCGCGGGCGTTCCAGTGTTCCTCGCCGACGTGAAGGGCGACCTTTCGGGTCTTGCCGCTTCCGGCTCGGCCGCCCACAAGCTGCACGAACCCTTCATGAAGCGGTGCCAGACCATCGGGCTTGACCTGCAGTACCGCGCCTTCCCAGTCACTTTCTGGGATCTCTTCGGCGAACGGGGCCATCCAGTGCGGGCGACCGTGGCCGAGATGGGGCCGCTTCTCCTTAGCCGCCTCTTGGAATTGTCCGAGCCGCAAGAAGGCGTGTTGAACGTGGCGTTCCGGCTGTCGGATGAGGAAGGGCTGCCGCTTCTGGACTTGAAGGACCTGCAGGCGCTTCTGACCTTTGTCGCCGAGAATGATGACGCGATTTCGGCCCGCTATGGCCTGGTGTCAAAGGAATCGATCGGCGCGATCCAGCGGCGGCTTCTGGTCCTGGAAAACGAAGGCGGTGCGAAGCTTTTCGGCGAACCCGCGCTGGACCTGGCTGACCTGATGACGGTCGATCCCTCGGGCCTGGGGCGGATCAACATCCTGGCGGGCGAGCGGCTGATGAACTCCCCCCGGATGTACGCAACCTTCCTTCTGTGGCTTCTGTCCGAACTTTTCGAGGCGTTGCCGGAAGTGGGCGACCCCGAAAAGCCCAAGCTCGTCTTCTTCTTCGACGAGGCGCACTTGCTGTTCAACGACGCGCCCAAGGCGCTGATTGCCAAGGTGGAACAGGTGGCGCGGCTGATCCGGTCCAAGGGGGTGGGGATCTACTTCATCACCCAGAACCCGGCGGACGTGCCCGAAACCATCCTGGGCCAGCTTGGCAACCGCGTGCAGCACGCATTGCGGGCCTTTACCGCCAAGGACCAGAAGGGCCTGAAACTCGCCGCCGAGACCTACCGTCCGAACCCCCGCTTTGCCATCGAGGACGCGATCCGCGACGTGGGCACCGGTGAGGCGGTGACCTCGTTCCTGGAGGCCAAGGGGATCCCCGGCGTGGCCGAGCGCACTCTGGTCCGCCCGCCGTCCAGCCAGGTCGGGCCGATCCCGGATGCCGAGCGGGCGGCGGTCATGGCGGGCTCTCCCGTCCGGGGCAAGTACGACACGCCTTTGGACCGCGAAAGCGCCTGGGAAATGCTGCGCGCCCGGGCCGAGAAGGCCGCCCGCGAGGCCGAGGCGGAAGAGGCCCAGGCCGAGGACGAAAAGCGCGAATTCGAACGCGCGCGGCGTTATGACGGCCAAGGCTATGCCGAAGCGAAGCCGAAACGCACCACCGCCAGCCGGTCGGATTCCATCGGCACGGTCTTTGCCAAAAGCTTCGCGCGGCAATTGGGCAGCAAGTCCGGTCAGGCCATCCTGCGCGGGGTTCTGGGGTCGATCTTCGGCAAGCGCTAGCGCAGCGTCAGCCCGTCGAAGAGGGCCGTCAGCGCGGCATGGGCGCGGGGCAGGCGGTCCTCGCCCTTCGGTGCCTCGGCGGCCCAAAAGGCCAGGTTGATCGTCGCCCCGTTGATCAGGTGCCCCAGCGCCTCGCCATCCCTGCCTCGGATGCGACCTTCGGCCAGAAACGTGTTGAGTTCAGCCACGATCTCGCCGAAGCCGCTTTCCAGAAAGATGTCGACCGCCTTCATGCCCAGAACCGCCGGGGCGTCCTGAAAGATGATCCGGGCGCGGTCGGGGCGAAGGAGCGCATCCAGGTAGACGTGGAAACAGGCCTGGAAGCAGCGCCAGTGGTCGGCCTGCTGTTGCCAAAGTGCGGTGATCTCGTCGCCGATCTCGGCATCGACCCGGCGCAGGACGGCCTCGAACAGCCCGGCCTTGTTGGTGAAATGGTGGTGAAGCGCCCCACGCGTCACCCCGGCCTCGGCGGCCAGGGCATCGAGCGAGACATCGGCAAACCCCTTCTCGGCAAAGGCGTGCCGTGCGACGGTGATCAGCCGCTCGGTGGTTTCCTGCGCAGCCTCGGCGCGCGACTTGCGGTCAGTTGACATACGGTCCGTATGTAAGTACCCATTTCACATACCAACCGTATGTCAATCGATCCCAAAGGGCAAGACCATGTCCGCGCTCCGCACCATTCGACGCGAGATACCGGCCCTTCTGGCCCTGGCCGTGCCCATCGTTGCGGGGCTTGGCGCCTCGACTCTGCTGGGGGTGACGGATTCGGTCATGCTGGCACCGTTGGGGGCATTGCCTCTGGCCGCGGTGGGCATCACCAATGCGGTTGCGATCATCCTTTATGCAACGATCTGGGGCCTTTTGTCCGCGATGTCGGTCAAGGTCGGGACAGCGCATGGCGCGGGGCAGGGGCGGCGCATTCCGGCGCTTCTGCGCAACGGCCTGGCGCTGGGGTGGATCGTGGGGGTCGCGGGCGCGGCCCTGATGTTGGCGGTCTGGCCGGTCCTGCCCTGGCTGGGCCAGCCCGCCGAAGTTCTGGCGATCATGTTCCCCTATTGGGCCGCCATGTCGCTGGCGATGATCCCGTTTTCCGTCCTTACCGTGTTCAAATCCACGTTCGAGGCGGTGGGTCGCCCCTGGGTCGGCACGGGCTTTGCCTTTCTAGCGGTGGCAATCAACGTGCCGCTGAACTATGCGCTGATCTGGGGCCTTGGCCCCCTGCCGATGCTGGGGCTGACCGGCGCGGGCATCGCCTCTTTCGCGGCCGAGGCGCTGGCGCTGGCCGCCGCCTGGGCCTTCTGGCAGCGGGCGCGGTCCACCCGCCGCTTGCGTCTGCGCGCGCGGCTGAACCGGCAAGAGATCGCCAGCGTCGCCCGCGAAGGCGCGCCGCTGGGCCTGATGTATGTGGCCGAAACCGGGGCGATGGCGGTCGCCACGCTGATGATCGGTACCTTCGGGGCGGCGGCGCTGGCCGGCAACCAGGTCGCGATGAGCGTGGGCGGCCTTCTCTACATGGTTCCGCTCGGCGTCGCCGGTTCGGTCGCGATCCGTGTCGCTCAGGAACGAGGGGCAGGGAACCTTGACGCCCTGCGTCCGATCACCTGGGCGGCTCTGGGGCTGGCGACACTGTGGCTTGCCACGGCAGCAATTCTTCTGGGTCTGTTCGGCGGCACCATCGCGGGCTGGATCACAAGCGACCCGCCGGTGATCGAGGTGGCCGCAGCGATCTTCTTCGTCTTTGCCTTCAGCCAGGTGATGGACGGCATCCAGTCCACCATGACCGGCGCGCTGCGGGGACTGTCGGACACGGGCTTTCCGGCCGTGGTCTCGCTTCTGGCCTACTGGGTGCTGGGCCTGCCGCTGGGCTGGGTGCTGGCCCATGCGGGTGGGATGGGACCGGCGGGAATCTGGGCCGGGTTCGTCATTGCGCTGGGTCTGGCAGGCCTTCTGCTTGTCGGGCGCTTCCTTCGGCAAACCGGACCGGCTAGGGTCGCGACAATGGTTGGAGGAACCCCATGAAACGATCTCGCATCAACGACATCATGCGCGCCGCGGACGAGATGATCCGCCAATACGGCTTTGTGCTGCCGCCCTTCGCCCATTGGTCGCCGGACCAGTTCAAGGCGCGAAAGGACGACGCCCGCGCGGTGATCGAGGCGCGCTGCGGCTGGGACATCACCGATTACGGCCAGGGCCGGTTCGACGAGATGGGCCTTTTTCTCTTTACCCTGCGCAACGGGCGGCTGGCCGATCTGCAGCGCGGCGGCGGCATGTGCTATGCCGAGAAACTCCTGATCTCGCGCCAGGACCAGCTTAGCCCGATGCACACCCATGTCATCAAGGCCGAGGACATCATCAACCGTGGCGGGGCGACGCTGGTGGTCGAGCTTTACGGATCAGACGACCAGGGCCGTTTTGCCCGCGACCGTGGCGGCGTTGTGATGTGCGACGGCATCCGCACGCCCTATGGACCGGGGCAGAAACTGAAACTTGCGCCCGGGGAAAGCGTCACCCTGATGCCTGGTGACTGGCACGCCTTCTGGGGCGAGGGCGGCGATGTGCTGATCGGCGAGGTCTCGACCGTGAACGACGATCTGACCGACAACATCTTCGTCGATCCCATCGGCCGCTTTGCCGAGATCGACGAGGACGAAGCCCCCTGGCACCTTCTGGTCAGCGACTACGACCGCTGGCTCTGACAAAAAGGGGCGCCGCAGGGCGCCCCGTTCCAGTCCGTTGATCCCGTAAAGGTCAGTTGGTTTCCTTGCCCGGCGGACAGGCCCCGTTGACCAGCGGCACCGCGCAGGTTACCGAAATGGTCGGGCTGGCCGGAGCCGGTGCCGCAGGTGCTGGCGTCACGACCGCCGGCGCAGCGGCCGGTGTCGGCTCTGGCGTCGCGATGACCGGGGGTGGCAGCACCTTCAGTGCAGGCACGGCACCGGCCGGAACCACCGGCTCGACCTTCGGCGCCGCAGCCTTCTTCGGTGCGGGTGGCGTCGGGATATAAAGCCCCTTCGGCATCTCGCCCGAAGCGGTCAGCACGATCACCTTCTCGCCCCCCTGCAGGCGGCCATACAGGTCAATGACGTCCTGATTGATCATCCGGATGCAGCCCGACGAAGCGTTGCGCCCGATCGACTTCCATTCCGGCGTGCCGTGGATGCGATAGCCATAGTCCTTGCCGCCCGAGGTCAGGTAGATCGCCCGCGCGCCAAGCGGGTTGGTCGGCCCGCCCGGCTGACCCTTTTCCCACTTGGCCAGTTTCGGATCGCGGGCAATCATCTCTTTCGGCGGGGTCCAGGTCGGCCAGGGCTTCTTGTCGGCAACAATCGCCTCACCTGACCATTCGAACCCGGCGCGGCCCACCGAGATGCCGTAGCGGATCGCCTTGTTCTTGCCGACGACATAATACAGAAGCCGCGTCTTCGGGTTGATGATGATTGTGCCGACCGGCTGATCCGTCTCATAAGCCACGACCTGACGACGATGGCTTTCCGGGATCTCCTCAACCGGCAGTGCCGGGATTTCGATACCCTGATCCATCGACGCCACATAGACGTTTTCATCGGGCTTCGGCAGGTTCTGGTTCGAGGCCGACGGGGTCAGGGTCGGATCGACGCAGCCCGCGAGCAGCATCAGACCAAGTACTGCCGGTGCCGCAAAGCAGTGGCGCAGAAAGACAGAGGAAAGCTGGCGCATCTTTGGTTCCATTTAAGCAGCCCCCGCATCACGAGCAGGCGAGCGGGTGAAATTTTCGTGACCGTAGCCCAGGCCGCCCTTTCCGTCAAACCGGGCCATGGCCCCAAATCGATCACGGGCACGTGAAAACTGCGCAAAATCAGCAGGAAAACCGTACGTTTTCCGGATTTCGCCCCGATGGCCACACTCACCTGTCTGTCAGGGGCCAAGACGGCTATGCGGCTGCAACAGCATCCACCTCGACCAGAAGAGCTGGCGCCGCCAGTCCGGCGACGATCAACAGCGTTGCGGCGGGTGCCTGCGCCTCACCCACCCAGGCATCGCGCCTGTCGCGGTAGGTGGCCACCGCCTCAGCGCTGTTCTGCGTCAGGTAGACCGTGATCTTCATCAGGTTCTCCCGGCCCATCGCCGCCGCCGCCAATGCCCGGTCGACATTGGCCAGCGCCACATCAAGCTGGTCCGCCAGCCCCTCGGCCAGGGTCCCGTCCGGATGCAGTCCGATCTGCCCGGAGATCTCCAGACGCCGCGTCACCCCCGCTGCAAGCGCGCATTGGCTGTAGCGCGAGGCGGGTTTCGGCATCGTGTCAGGGGTCCAGAGACGGATCATGCGGCCTCACTCCTTCGGTTTGGCAGAGGTTTCGCGCCTCGCATCACGGCGCTCCACGAGAAGATCCCACAGGCAAAGCAATCCGAAAACCGGCGGCGCCAGAAGGATCAGCCGTTCCAGATCACTGGGCCGGGAGAAGAAGGTCGCAAAGCCATCCCAGACCAGCCATGCGACGGTCAGCGGAACCCAGACCGCAAGGAACAGGACGATGGCAAGGTATCGCGACTGACGGCGCGCGCTGACCCCGACCCGCCGCATTTACGTCACTGCGGCGCGGCGCTTGAACTCGGGCTTGTCCCAGGTGCCATAGTCCATGATCTTCGCCAGCACGCCGACCGCCCGGGCCACATCGTCTTCATCGATGTAGAGCGGCGTGAAGCCAAAGCGCAGGATGTCGGGGGCGCGGAAGTCGCCGATCACGCCCTCGGCAATCAGCGCTTGCATGATCGCATAGCCCTCCGGATGACGGAAACTGACCTGCGACCCCCGCATCTGGTGCGAGCGTGGCGTGGCCAATTGTAGCATCGGTGCGCGGGTTTCCACGCCCTTGATGAATTGGTCCTGCAGGCGCAGCGACTGTGCATGGACCTCGGCGAGACTTACACCCTCCCAGACCTCCAACGCCGCTTCAAGAGCGGCCAGTTGCAAGACCGGGGGCGTCCCCACACGCATTCGTTCGACACCCGCGCCGGGACGGTAGCTAAGGTCGAAGTCAAAGGGCGCTTCATGCCCCAGCCAGCCTGACAGGGCAGGGCGCGCTGTCTCGGCATGGCGGGGCGCAACGTAGATGAAGGCAGGCCCTCCAGGCCCTGAGTTAAGGTACTTGTAGGTGCAGCCCACCGCGAAATCGGCCTTTACACTGGACAGGTTCACCGACAGCGCGCCCGCCGAATGCGCCAGGTCCCAGACGGTGATCGCCCCCATCTCATGCGCGCGCTTGGTGATGTCGCCCATATGGTGACGGCGGCCCGTGCGGTAGTCGACCTCGGTCAGCATGACCACGGCCACCGTATCGTCGATCGCCGCCATCGCCTCCTCGGGCGCGACGGTCTTCAGCCGGTACTGCCCGCCCAAGGTCCGGCACAGGCCTTCCGCCATATACAGGTCGCTGGGGAAGTTGCCGGTATCCGACAGGATCACCCGGCGTTTCGGGTTCATTTCCAGCGCCGAGGCCAGTGCCTGGTAAACCTTGATCGACAGGGTATCGCCCAGAACCACCGTTCCCGGTTCTGCCCCGACCAGCGCGCCGATCCGGTCGCCGAGCACGCGCGGCTGCGCCATCCACCCGGCCTTGTTCCAGCCGCGGATCAGCATCTCGCCCCATTCGGCCTGCACCGCGCGGTCGACCCGCGCCGGTACCGTCCGCACCATCGGCCCAAGGGAGTTGCCGTCCAGATAGACCACCCCGTCCGGCAGGTGGAACAGGGCTTTCTTCGCGGCGAAGTCGATGGGCATGGGCGGGTCTCCTCTGCTCTCCGTTATCGGGGCTTCGGGGGCGATTGCCAAGGCCGACCGTTTGCACCCGCGGGCCACTGGTGGCAGGATCAGGCCATGACACGTCACGACCCCATCGACACCGGCCCCCGCGCTGATCCGCGGGCGCCAGATGTGATCCGTTTTCGCCAGGCTGCGCGGGCGGCCTTCCGGCAGGTCCGGGGCGAGCAGGCGCTGATCGTGCGGGTCGAGGCCGGGCGGAAGGTCGTCCGTGGCGCGATGGTGGCGGAGGTGCCGTCCGGGGCACTGGTGCTGATGCCGGCGGGTCTGGCCCTGGATGTCGAGAACCACCCCGCGACCAACGGGCCGTACCGTGCGACCGGGATCCTGCTGACCCCCGGCATTGCCGCACCGACGGGAGGTGCTCTTGTGGCTCGACAGCCTTGGCCTGCGCCTGCCGCCACCCGCGCCGCCGTCGCTGGTGGACAGGCTGCGCGCCTTGGCAGCCGAGGATCTGTCGCGCGACTGGTCGGCGGCCGATCTTGCCGCGCGGCTTGGCCACAGCGAAGCAACCCTGCGCCGCCGTCTTGCGGCGGAAGGCACGGGTCCTCACCGATCTTCGGATGAACCGGGCACTTGGCCTGTTGCAGACGACAGACAACCCCGTGCAACAGATCGCCTTCGCGGTGGGCTATGCCTCGGCTTCGCGCTTTGCCGTCCGGTTCCGGGCCCGCTTTGGCCTGGCCCCCAGCGCGATCCGGGGCGGTGATCGGGACGGCACTGTGATTGATCGGCTCGGCACCGCGGCAGAGTGATCTTCCCGGCAAGGTGGGGGCCCAAACACAAGGACCCCACCATGCATACCCGTCTCCTTCCCCTGCTTGCCCTTTGCCTGACCGCAGCCCCGGCCATGGCCGAGATGGTGCTGACCTCGCCCGATTTCGCCGATGGCGCGACCTTGCCGGAGGCGCAGGTCTTCAACGGCTTTGGCTGCACCGGGCCGAACCTGTCGCCAGCGCTGGACTGGTCGGGGGCGCCCGAGGGCACCAAAAGCTTTATCGTCACCGCTTTCGATCCCGATGCGCCGACCGGGTCGGGCTGGTGGCACTGGACCGTGGCCAACATTCCCGCCGATGTTGCGGGCCTGCCCGCCGGAGTGACGGCCGAAACCCTGCCTGCTGGCGCGGTGGAAGGCCGGACCGACTTTGGCGCGCCGGGCTTTGGCGGGGCCTGCCCGCCAGAGGGCGCTGGGCCGCACCGCTATGTCTTCACCGTCTATGCGATGTCTGAGGCCAGCCTGCCGCTGGACGCCAACGCCTCGGGCGCGCTGGTCGGGTTCTATGCCAACGCGATGGCGCTGGATCAGGCGACGCTGACGGCCACCTACGGCCGCTAGGCTTGCGCTGCCCGCACGGCTCTGCCTAGATCGGGCGCAAAGGAGAGCCCGCTTGCGCCCGATCCTCTCTGTGCTTGACCTGCCGCCCGTCTGGCTTGTCGCCCATGTCGGGGCGGCCTGGGTGCTGTCGCTGGTTTCTCCGCCGGTCTTCGGCTGGATCGGCGATGGTCTGGGCACTCTGCTGGTTGGCCTTGGGATCCTGATCACCCTCGGCGCCGCTGCGCAGATGGCGCTGGCGCGCACCACTGTGATTCCCCGTCGTGACCCCTCGGCCATGGTGACAACCGGCCTTTTCGCCTGGTCGCGCAACCCGATCTATCTGGCCGACACCCTGATCCTTCTGGGTGTGATCCTATGGCTGGACGCGATCCTGGCGCTGCCCGTGCTGGCGGGCTTCGCCTGGCTGATCCAGACCCGCTTCATCCGCGACGAAGAGGCCCGTTTGACTGCCGCCTTCGGCGCTGAATTCGACCTCTGGGCCGTCCGCACTCGCCGCTGGTTCGGACGGCGCGGGTAAATGCTGCTGCAGGCGCAAACAGGGTTTGAAATATTGTTGCGCGGTGATAAGTGCATCGCGGAAGTTCATGGCCTTGGGCCGGAAGACGGGGGGCGCGCGTGAAGATCGGAGCACTGACTGAGGTTTTCCCGGGCGAGAACCGGGTTGCCATGACGCCGGACTCGGCCATTCAGCTGGCGAAGCTGGGGCACTCTTCGGTCATTCAGGCGGGCGCGGGTGCGAAGGCGGGCTTCTCGGACGCGGCCTATGCCGCTGCCGGGGTAACGGTGCTGCCCGATGCCAGGGCGGTGATCGCGGCCTCGGATGTCGTCGTCAAGGTTCGGGGGCCCGAGCCGAAGGAACTGGCGCTGATGCAGGAAGGCCAGACCCTCATCAGCTTCTTCTGGCCCGCGCAGAACCCGGAACTGCTTGAACAGGCTGCGAAAAAGAACGTGACCGTGGTGGCCATGGACATGGTCCCACGCATTTCCCGCGCGCAGAAGATGGACGCCTTGTCGTCGATGGCGAACATCGCGGGCTACCGCGCGGTGATCGAGGCGGGGAACAACTTTGGCCGCTTCTTCACCGGCCAGGTGACAGCCGCCGGCAAGGTGCCGCCTGCCAAGGTGCTGATCGTCGGTGCGGGCGTGGCGGGTCTTGCCGCCATCGGGACCTCTGTGTCGCTCGGTGCCATCGTCCACGCCTTCGACGTGCGCCCCGAAGTGGCCGAACAGATCGAATCCATGGGTGCGAACTTCGTGTTCCTGGAGTTCGAGCAGACCCAGGACGGGGCAGCGACGGGCGGCTATGCGGCGCCCTCAAGCCCTGAGTTCCGCGAAAAACAGCTGGCCAAGTTCCGCGAACTTGCGCCCGAGATGGACATCGTCATCACCACGGCCCTGATCCCCGGTCGGCCCGCGCCGAAGCTGTGGACCGAGGACATGGTCCGTATGATGAAGCCGGGCAGCGTCATCGTCGACCTCGCGGCGGAACGCGGCGGCAACTGCGACCTGACGGTGCCAGACCAGAAGATCGTGACCGACAACGGCGTGACCATCGTCGGGTACACCGACTTTCCCAGTCGGATGGCGGCGCAGGCCTCGACGCTCTATGCCACCAACATCCGCCACATGCTGACGGACCTCACGCCAAACAAGGACGGCGTTATCCTGCACAACATGGAGGATGACGTGATCCGCGGCGCGACGGTTGCCCATATCGGCACCGTGACTTATCCGCCGCCGCCGCCAAAGGTGCAGGCCATTGCCGCCGCCAAGCCCAAGGAGAAGGCCAAGGAACTGACGCCAGAGGAACGCCGCGCGCAGGAAGTCGCGGCCTTCAAGGCGCAGACGCGCAATCAGGTGGGCCTTTTGGCGATCGGTGGCGGGCTGATGCTGCTGGCGGGTCTTTACGCGCCCCCAAGCTTCATGCAGCACTTCATCGTCTTCGTGCTGGCGGTCTTCGTGGGTTTCCAGGTGATCTGGAACGTCTCGCATTCTCTGCACACGCCGCTGATGGCGGTCACCAACGCGATCTCATCGATCATCATTTTGGGTGCCTTGATGCAGATAGGATCTGGGTCGTTCCTGGTTATCCTTCTGGCCGCGCTGTCGGTCTTCATGGCCGGGATCAACATCTTCGGTGGCTTCATGGTCACCCGGCGCATGCTTGCCATGTTCCAGAAGTCGTAAGGGAGCGCTGACATGGCTTACGGATTCACCACGGCTGCCTATGTCGTTGCAGCGGTTCTTTTCATCCTTTCACTCGGAGGCCTCTCCGGCCAGGAAAGCGCCAAGCGCGCGGTCTGGTACGGCATCGTCGGCATGGCGCTGGCCGTTGCCGCCACCCTCTACGGCCCCGGCGCGGGTCTCTGGTGGCTTTCGGTCCTGCTGATCGCGGGCGGCGGGGCCATTGGTTGGGTCGTCGCTCAGCGCGTCCAGATGACCGAGATGCCGCAGCTGGTCGCCGCGATGCACAGCCTCGTGGGTCTTGCCGCCGTCTTCATCGGCTTCAATGCGCATCTTGAGGCGGTTTATGTCGGCGGCCTTGACACCGCCGCAAAGGCCGAACTCACTGGATTTGCTGCCCTTCTGGCCAAGAAATCCGTCACCGAACTCACTATCCTGCAGATCGAGGTCTTCCTCGGAGTCTTCATCGGCGCGGTAACCTTCACCGGCTCGGTCATCGCCTATGGCAAGCTTGCGGGCAAGGTGGACAGCAAGGCCACGAAGCTTCCGGGCGGCCATCTTCTGAACGCAGGCGCGGCGCTTGGGTCGCTGATCATGCTGTTTGTCTATGTCCAGACGGCCTCGATCTTTGCGCTGATCCTGATGACGGCCTTGGCGCTCTTCATCGGCTATCACCTGATCATGGGGATCGGAGGCGCGGACATGCCGGTCGTGGTGTCGATGCTGAACAGCTATTCCGGCTGGGCGGCGGCGGCCATCGGCTTTTCGCTCTCGAACGACCTTCTGATCGTCGTGGGCGCGCTTGTGGGCTCTTCGGGCGCGATCTTGTCCTACATCATGTGCAAGGCGATGAACCGCAGCTTCATCAGCGTGATCCTCGGTGGCTTTGGAAACACCGCAGGTCCGCAGATGGAGGTTACCGGCGAGCAGATCGCCATCGACGCCGAAGGTGTCGCGGCGGCGCTGAACGATGCCGACAGCATCATCATCATCCCAGGCTACGGCATGGCGGTGGCGCAGGCGCAGCAGTCGGTCAGCGAACTGACCCGCAAGCTGCGCGCCAAGGGCAAGAACGTCCGCTTCGCGATCCACCCTGTGGCGGGCCGTCTGCCGGGGCACATG
>JALOTD010000136.1 GCA_025458105.1 Tabrizicola sp.
GGGGCGGCATGGTCATCCCAAGGATCGGCATGGAGGTCGTCGTCGAATTCCTCGAAGGCGACCCAGACAAACCCCTCGTCACAGGATGTGTCTATAACGCCAAACAGACCGTCCCGTACAAGCTGCCGGATCACAAGACACGCAGCACCTTCCGGACCGACACACACCAGGGCAGCGGGTTCAATGAGCTGCGCTTTGAAGACGAGCGCGACCGGGAAGAGGTTTTCCTGCACGCGCAGCGCGACTGGAACAGCAAGATCGAACGCAATGCCTCGCTGCGGGTCAACCGCAATGCGGTGACCAGCGTGGGCCACGACCAGGCCACCGAGGTTGGCAACACCCTGCGACAGATGGTCGGCGGCGACATGCATCTTGGGGTCGGGCCGGGCAAGCTGGGGACGATCACGCCATCCGGCGCAGACGAAGACACGCAAGGCATCGGCGAGGTGGCCGAGGCGCTGGGCGATGTCGGCACCCGTCCGGGTTCGGGCAATCTGGTGATTTCGGTCGAAGACACGAAGTCGCAGATGATCCGCATGGATCACACGGAATCGGTCGGGGGCGACAAGTCGACCGAGGTGCGGGGCAACTATCTGCTCGATGCGGGAAAGAAGATCGAGATCACAGCGGGCGACAGCATCACTCTCAAGGTTGGGGCCAGCCTGGTCACGATGGAGGATAACGGGACCATCACGGTCAACGGTCGTCGGATGACCGTCAACATGGACCGGCTGATCGACCTGATTGCCGATCTGGTCAAGATCAACTGACGGTGGCCACGGGTGAAACGGGCGTTCTGGTTTCTGGTACTGGGCCTTGGTGTCGGTCTGGTCGTGGGCTTTCTGACCGGCGCCCTGACGGCCCCGATCACCTTGGTGCTCCAGCCATCCTTGGAAAGCCCGCTTGCCCCCGCCGAACCGCCAGCCGCCCCCTTGCCAGAGGAACCCTTTGTCATGTCGCCTGACGAGAAGGCCAGCTTCGATACCCGCTGGCAATCCGCCCCCGAACCGGTGCGCGCTCTCGCGCGGATCATCGCCCATGGCGGTGTCCCCGATGCTGCGGCCCTGGCAGCCCTGGGGCCCGAGGCCCTGTCCAGGGGCTATCCTGCTCCGTCGCTTGATTTTACCCGCGACGGCCAGCCGGTTCCCTACCTTGCCACGCTTTTACAAGAGGCGGTGATGGCCTACAACCTGCCCTCCGCGCAAAGCCTGATTGCGCAAGGGGCCGATCCCCGGATCAACCACAGCGAAGCGCTGTTCATGGCCATCGAACGGCGCACCCCCGGCGCGCCAAATTTCATGCTGTTCCCCGACCACGACGCCAGCCTGCCGCTTGTCCGCGCGCTTCTGCAGGCCGGAGCCGATCCGAATGCGCGGCGGCACGGCTTCCGGCACGAAACTCCACTGCTCCTCGCGCAGGGATCAAGCAACCTCGGAGCTCTGATCCTCTTGGTTCAGCTGGGCGGTGACCCCTGGCTTCGCTCACAGTATCCCGACGGCACGCCGACCGACAGTCTGATGGAAAGTCTGGAATTCAGTGTCGCAAGCCTTGCCACCGCCGAGGTTCTGTTTCGCCTGTTCAAGGATACGCCGCTGGGTCCGGGGACCGCCGACGATACGGACCGGTTCTTCGCTATGATGGAAAGCGCGATTGACAAGTTTGCGGTCGGAACCGGGCCGGAAACGCGACACACAGCCTGGCGGTTCGATCAGATCCTGGTCCTGGCTGGCGGTGCCCTTGACCGCCCGCAGGAGGCAGAGCGCTTGCGGGGACTGCTTGCTTCCTTCGACTATCAGGCTGATGGCGGTTGGTACCTGGCAAGGGACGAGATTCATTCGCGTTACGATGCCCCGCTGTCCCTGCCCGACAAGGGCGACCACGTCTGGGGGCCTTGACGTGAACGCATCGACCCGCATTTCCGGGAACGGCGACTGGCAGCCGTGCCTGAACAAGGCGGCAATGCTGATCCTGGACATCTACGACTATGCCGATGCCGACCTGACCCCGCGCCTGCGGCAGGAGAAGGCCCGCCTATGGGACCACTGGGAGCGCAGCTGGCACCTCGATCTGCCCAGCGGCATGTTCTGCCGGATGTACCACCCCAAACGCAGCGGTCGACAGACACCCCTTGACGTGTGCCCGCCGGCGCTTGTGTTCCGGGGGTCAGAGATGAATGCCGCCGACATCGACGAGTTGGCGGTGCACGTCGAGGTTAAGTGCACGGTCAGCACGACCGGCGTCATGTCCTGGGTCGCGGAGTCCAACACCTTCACCCCGGTCATCCCAACGATCTCGCCCAACGGGCGCTTTCCCCCGACGGCGACCCGCGCCGATCTGCGCGCCGCCGGGATGCTGGAACAACCGCTCGTCCTGCCGTCAACCGGGCGCGTCACCATCGGGGCTTCGGTCGGGCCCATCGGTGTCGGCTCGATGCACATCGACTGGACCGGGTCGGCCTCGCTGTTCTACGGCGCGAACGGGGATTGGCCGACAAACATCTCGCAGGCGCTGGGCCAGGTGCCGTCGCAGTATGTCGAGGCGATGCGCGCTGCGCGCAAGGCCGCCGATGAAGCAATTGCGGACTGGAACGGCCGCTTGCTGATCCTTGGGCATTCGTTGGGCGGCGGCCTCGCTTCGTGCGCAGCCCTTGCGGCCAAGTCGCACAAGCCTGACTTGCAACTGAAATGCGACACCTACAACGCCTCTGGGCTGCATTCGGCCACGGCACGGGCGGCGGGTGCGCGGCTTTCTGACGCGTCTCGGGCGGGCATCAAGGCGCGGCAGGTCGCCGGGGACGTCCTGACCTCGCTGCAGACGCCAAACCTTATTCCGCTGGTGGCCGATGTCTTGCGCTGGGGCAATGTCACCCTGCCGCCCGCCATCCCGGCTTCGATGCCAAATCACGGTGTTTCGCCCGGCGGGCCGCCCAGCATGATGTTCACGAAGTGGGAACGGGCACCCGAATGGCGTGTTTTGCCCACGCTATTTCCCCTGGCGAACCAGACGCTGGTGGCCACCCGGTTCGAGCAACTGAACCGCCTGTTCGGCGCCGCACGCGCGCCGGATTTCCGCACTTTCGTCAACAATCTGGTCACAATGCTGTTCACCGCGCTTGGCGATGGCAACGGTCGCCTGCGGACCTGGCACATGGCCGATTTCTACCAGGCGCAGGGCCTTGCCGTCACTCAGGCCCGCAATGCCGGTGCCGGCTTTGTCCGTGAGGTCAACACGCCGCCACCGATTTCCACAGTCCCCTACTTCAGCCTGGGCACCAGCGACTACATGCGCAGTCAGGTCGAGCCGTTCTTCAACGGGATGTTCCGCGATGCCATCGGCTTTACCCATATCATGAAGGCGGCGGTCGACTATCACATGTGGGACGCCTGCGCCTATACTTTCCTGCTGGAGCAAACTCGCCGATGAACTGTCAGGCAACGCACTGGACCCGTCCGTCCGGACCACAGGACCCAGTGCCAACGGACAGCGACTGGCTGTTCTCGCTTACGGTCTAGCGCATGCGCCTCCTATGCGACTATCCGCTTGCCACGCTGTTCTTCCGGCACTGGGACGTCAAGACCGACAACGAAGTCGGCGTGGTCATTGCCAAGGCCCGGTTTCAGCGACCGGACGGAGGGCGCTTCCGGCTTGATCCAGCGGCCCCGACCCTGGTTCTGGCAGATGTGTTCGAAGGCGACCCCGCCGTCACGCCCCTGCACAACGAACAGGACCTTGCGCCCACCAAACCGGCCACGGATGTGATCATTCGCGCCGTCGCGCGCTCACCCAGGGCCGAGGCGCTGTCGGACTGGTCAGTCCAGGTCATCATTCCTGACAGGCTGGCGTACGATTTTCGCGTCCGCGGCCCGGTCGAGTGGCGCAAGACGCGCGGGACCTGGGGAATGACGCGAGCTGAGCTGGTTACAGAGGTGCCAATCAGCTATGGGCTGGCCTATGGCGGAATGGTGCCGGGGCTCGAACCCGATCAGCCACCCCGGGCCTTTGAGGCCAACCCCGCTGGTCTGGGTTTTGCCACGCCTGCGTTTCTGTCACAGGTCACAGCCTTCGCGGCGCCGCAAATCGGGGACGTCGCGGATTTCATGCAGTCAGATCCATTGCAGGAAATGACCGTGCAGGGTCTGGGGCCGGTCGCAAAGGGCTGGCTGGCCCGGCGGGTCTGGGCGGGAACGTTCGACGCCCACTGGCAAGCCAAGCGGCATCCGCGCATGCCGTTGGACCATAGCCCCCGATACTGGAACGCGGCACATCGCAGACTGCAGCTCGCTCCTAAGCTGACCGGCACCGAAGCAGTGCTGGTTCATCGCATCTCTCACGCCGACCGCCCGATCCAGATTGCGCTTCCGGGCGCGGGTCTACTCTTGCGCGCCACAAGTGTCGGCGGTGACGTGTCCGCCACGACCATGGACCTTCGGCTCGATCTCGACACGGTCGATCTCGACCTCTCGGCGCCGGACCCGGCTGGACACAGCCTGTTGATGACCTGGAGGGGGCAGATCCCCGCGCCGGAGCGGTTTCACGAAGCGCGGCTTTATGGCATAGATGTACGGGAGCAAGAGTAGGGGATCCGATCAGCCATGTGCGATCATTTGACATGAGTTCGGGTCAATCAGCTGCCCGCAACAGCGGAAAGGCCGGGGTCATCGTGTGCCTTGCTCCGGATGTCTGCCTGACTCCCGTCGGGCCGACGATCGTGCCCTTGCCCTATATGATCCTGTCCCGGCTCGACCAGGCGACCCGGACTGAAGCCACCGTAACCTTCGCCGACAACGAAGCCTTTACGCTGTTCAGCCGCACCAAAAGCCTGACCGGCGACGAGGCCGGCGTTGGCGGCGGTGTCATTTCAGGTGTCATCACTGGCTGGTGCCGTCCGCGCGCCTATCGCAGTTCGGTTGTGGTGGGTGGGCACGAACTTATCCATAACGGCCATCTCTTCGACATGAACTGCGCCGGTCCCGAAGGAATTGGGAACACGGTCGGCAGGCTCGTCTACTACGATGAAGGGCCAGCGTAAGGTCAGGTGCGGGTCTAGCCCAAGGACATGGCAAGACACTCTCGGAACCGACACTGACCTGCATCTTTGGTGTGCATCTGGTTCTGGCGTCGGTCGGATTCGCACCGGAACCCTGGGCCGGGGACCCTTGCGCCCAGGATGTTGCCAGTGGACCGATTCTTCCCCGCGACGCACAGACATGCGTGCGAGGGCCGGGATGACGGCCCAGACCCTTGGCCCGGTCGCGTTGGTCGGCAAGATCAGGCGGCCCATCTGATCGGCCACGGATCAGCCAGACCATGCCGCCTGCGATCCTGGCGATCTTGCAGACTGAGGTCCGGACGTGCTGCGAATGGTCCAGGGGTCTTGGGCGTGTCCGGGTCGCGCGGGGCGACGGGTGGTCGCGGTAAGTCACTCCAGACCTTGCGTCTTGCCGGTTCGTGGCGCACTCTTCGATTGATCTTAGGGCTGTCCGGCCTAATATGCTGGGCGCAATCTTAGCGTTTGTTTTTCCGGGGGTTTCGCCATGAACGCACCTTTTTCGCAAGGCACGCGGGCGGGGCGATTGGGGACGGTTCTTGGGTCTGACGCTCTGGTTCTGTTGCGGT
>JALOTD010000001.1 GCA_025458105.1 Tabrizicola sp.
GTAGGTGTTGCCGATGGCGATGTCGCATTCGCCGGCCGCGATGGCCTTGACCTGGTCGCGGTCGCCGCCGTCGGGCTTGCGGGCGAGGTTGGCCTTCAGGCCCTCGGCCCAGGTGGCGGCATAGCCTTCGTCATGATGCGCGATGATCGCGCCCAGAAGGGCGACGTTGTAGTCGTGGAGCCCCGAGCGCGAGCAGATGCGGCCCTTCCATTTGTCCGAGGCGAGGTCTTCGTAGGTGGTGACTTCGCCCGGGGCGACGCGGTCCTTTGAGGCATAGACGATGCGGGCGCGGGCGGTCAGGCCGAACCACTTGTCCTCGGGGTCGCGGAGCTCGGCGGGGATGTTGGCCTCAAGCACGTCGGACTGCACGGGCTGGACTACATCGGCGTCGACGATCTGCATCAGACGGGCGATGTCGACGGTGAGGACGAGGTCAGCGGGCGAGCGGTCACCTTCGGCAACCAGACGTTCGGCCATGCCCTTGTCCACGAAGGCCACGTTGACCTTGATCCCGGTCTCGGCAGTGAAGGCGTCGACGAGGGGCTGGATCAGTTCCGGCTGGCGGTGGGAATAGACGTTGATTTCCTGCGCGAGGGCCGGAACGGAACAGGCAAGAAGGGCGAGGGTCGAGAGGCGCAGCATGGCTGACTCCTTTTGTCAGGTTTCTGTGGCGCTTAAACCTGAGTGTTTTTCTTGGGTCAAGAGGTTGAGTTTTTCACTCGGCAATTTGTCGCGGGTGTTCCCTGCGATCTTCCCCCTCACCCCCGGCCCCTCTCCCCCAAGGGGCGAGGGGAGTGGCCAGCGGTGCGCCTAGGGCCTTGGCGCGGCGTGATCTTCGGCCTTTGCCCGGTTCCACAGCGCGTCCATTTCGGCCAGGTCGCTGTCGGACGGGCTGCGGCCCTGTTCGGCCAGCCAATCCTCGATGCGCTGAAAGCGGCGGGTGAACTTCTGGTTCGCGGCGCGCAGGGCGGCTTCGGGGTCGACCTTCAGATGGCGGGCGAGGTTGGCCATGACAAAGAGAAGGTCGCCGATTTCCTCGGTCAGTTCGGTGTGGGTGAGGGTGTCGCGGGCCTCGGTGACCTCGCGGGCCTCTTCGATCAGCTTGTCGAGAACCTGATCGGTTGAGGGCCAGTCGAAGCCCACGCGGGCCGCGCGGTTCTGGAGTTTCAGCGCGCGGGTCAGCGCAGGGAGCGACATCGCAATGCCGTCGAGCGTGCGGGCTGCCCCGCGTTCCCTTGCCTTCTGCGCCTCCCAATCGCGGGTCTGCTGTTCGGCGGTCTTGTCCCGGCTGTCCGAGCCGAAGACATGCGGGTGGCGGTCGATCATCTTGGCCGAGATCGCGGCGACGACGTCGGGGAACGCGAAGTGCCCGGCCTCGGCTGCCATCTGGGAATGGTAGACCACCTGGAAGAGAAGGTCACCGAGTTCGCCTTTCAGGTCGTTCCAGGCCTGGCGCTCGATGGCGTCGGCGACCTCATGCGCCTCCTCCAGCGTGTAGGGGGCGATGGTGGCGAAGGTCTGTTCAAGATCCCAGGGGCAGCCGGTCTGGGGGTTACGCAGCGCGGCCATGATGGCAAGAAGCCGGTCGATACCGGGGGGGGGAAGGTCGGACATGTGGCCTCGCATAAGGGTGGCCACAAGGATAGGATAACGGCCGGGGCGAAGGCCAGCCCCGACCGCTTGCCCGGTCAGAAGGACAGACCGATGCGGAGAGACAGGGTGTCCAGTTCAAGCCGCCGCGTCTCACCGGCGTTGAACGTGTCGCCCTCGGTTGATCTGGCCAGGTATTCGAGGCCGAGCGTGAACCGGTCCGACACAGCATAGTCAACCCCGAGCCCATAGGCAAAACCGTCCGTTTCGGTATTGCCCGGGAGGCTGACATAGCCCACGCTGGAATAGCCAAGGGTTCCGTAGAACAGTGCCCTGTCATTTGCGAAGCCCAGGCGTCCCTTCAGGTCGACCATGTATCGCAGACCTTCGGAGAACGTCGCCAACGTTACGTCATCCCCATCAGAATACGCAAGTTCCGCACCGTAGACGAGATTTCCACGTTGGATGAGGTACCCGGCGAAGATCGACGGGGATGCGCCATCGTCAAAGGGAAACGTGAGGGGGGATGTGTTGAAGGTCTGGTCGCCCCCGGTTGTCCCAAAGGCAAGGCCGACATAGGGGCCTGACCAGTCGTACGCCGATGGCGCGGCAGCAGCCGGGGTCGGAGCGGGATCGTCCGGCACCGTGGTCGGTCCGCCGGCTTGGGCTGCGCCGGAAGCCAGGAGCAGCACGGCGATACTGCGGGCGACAATCGTCATGGCCATACCTTTCGCGTTGATGAATTCATTAAATTGCAGAAAAGAATGCCCCGAACGCGCGCGCATGCAAGGGCTTTCACTGGGTGTGTCGGGGGAAAACCTGCCTGATGTTGCCTGCAGGTATCATTTATGTCCGATTGCGGTCGTCGCCGATTTCGGATTTGATCAAAGGCCAAGCAAAGGAGCCCGCCATGCCCGTCCTGAACCGTATCGCCTCTTATGCCGAGGAGATGAAGGCCTGGCGGCGGCATCTGCACATGTATCCGGAGCTGGCCTTCGACTGTCATGAGACGGCGAACTGGATCGTACAGCGGCTGCGCGAGATCGGGGTAGACGAGATCCACGAGAGGATCGCCAAGACCGGGATCGTGGCACTGATCAAGGGCAGGGGCGAGGGGCCGGTGATCGGCCTTCGCGCAGACATGGATGCGCTGCCGATCGAGGAGCTGACTGGCGCACCCTATGCGAGCACTGTGAAGGGCAAGATGCATGCCTGCGGCCATGACGGGCATGTGACGATGCTTCTGGGGGCGGCGAAGTACCTGGCGGAGACGCGGAATTTCGCGGGCACCGTGGCGCTGATCTTCCAGCCGGCCGAGGAAGATGGCGGCGGCGGGCAAGTGATGGTGCAGGAGGGCGTGATGGACCGGTTCGGGATCGGGCAGGTCTACGGCATCCACAACGCGCCGAACGTGCCGTTTGGGCATTTCACCACCACGCCCGGGCCGCTGATGGCGTCAGTCGATACGGCCTTTGTGTACATCACCGGCAAGGGCGGGCATGGGGCCACGCCGCATGAATGCGTCGACCCGGTGGTCGCGGTCGTCGGCATGGTGCAAGCGGTGCAGACGATCATCCCGCGCAACGTCTATGCGCTGGACGAGGCGGTGATTTCGGTCACCCAGATCCATACCGGGACAGCGTCCAATATCATCCCGGAAGAGGCGATGTTCTGCGCCACGATCCGCTGCTTCAAGCCGGATGTGCGGGCGCTGTTGAAGAAGCGGTTCCACGAGATCGTCGAGGGTCATGCGGTGGCCTATGGCGTCAAGGCGCGGGTCGACTATGACTGGGGCTATCCCGCAACGATCAACCACGAGGATGAGACGGAATTCGCCGCCGAGGTGGCGCGTGAGGTTTCAGGCGCCGACGCGGTAGATGCGCGCGCCAACCGCGAGATGGGGTCGGAAGATTTCAGCTATATGCTGGAGGCGCGGCCGGGGGCCTATCTTTTCCTTGGCACCGGGCCGGGGGCGGGACTGCATCACCCGGCCTATGATTTCAACGACGAAGCCGCGCCCATTGGGGCCAGTTTCTTTGCCCGGCTGGTGGAGCGGGCTCAGCCTCTGGCCTGACGGAGAGCTGGGATCAGTCCGAAGCCGATCTGCGCGCAGAGGCCCAACGCTCCGGCTGGGGTGACGAGGTCAGAAAGGAAACGGGCTGGTGTCTGGCCGAAGGCGATGGCCAGAACGAGTTCTGCGACCATCAGGAGCACAAATGCCAGCGCGCCCATCGCAATCCGGTCGTGCCTGAGCAGTGGGACCTTGGTCAGGACCCTGCCTGCGACGAGCCAGGACAGGAGAAGCACGACGGGCACTTCCAGCGCGACAGCGGCGAAGGGTCCGATTTCCGGCGCGAGGAACGTGACGCGAAGTGCCCCCAGAGCGAAGGCCACGGCAAGGACAGGGGTGACGTACGCAAATGCAGCCTTGACCACGGGGGACATGAGGGTGACCCTTTGTCAGACGAGATCATCTTTCCGATGAGGTATCAGGATGCAATCCCTTTTCAGGCTGACTGCCGTTTCGCTTGTGCTGTCCGCCCCGGTCATGGCGCAGGATTACCTGACGTTTCAGTCACCAACCGGAAACATTCATTGCGCGATGGGTATCTGGAACGGGCAGGCGGACGCGCGCTGCGATCTGGCGGATCTGGTGCCAAGCTATACGAAGGAACCGGCGGATTGCGATCTGGACTGGGGATTTGCCTTTGCCGTGGGCAGAACGGGCAAGGGCGCACTGGCCTGTGCCGGTGACACCGTGCGCGATCCCGGCAATCCGGTCTTGCCCTATGGCGAGGCGGTCAGCCTGGGCGGTATCTCGTGTGTGTCGGCCAAGACCGGGGTCACGTGCACCAATGCCGAAGGGCACGGCTTCAGCGTGGCGAAGGCAAAGCAGAGGATCTTCTAGGTCCGAATCGCCCCAATTCTGAACGCAGGGTCCTAATGGGGTCACGATCAACCTTTGGACACCATATCTGGGCCAACCCCAACCTTTGGACGGGCAAGGGGCTGGCCGGTTTTTGATCAAACTGCTAGTCTGTCGTTGTTATCCAATTGTGTCATTCAACGACGGAGAGCTCGCATGACCGCCCCAATGGCCCTGGCACGGCCCACCCCGAATTCGATTTGGGAGATGGACCGGAGCCATGCTCTGCACCCCTGGACGAACTTTGGCCCGTTCGAGCGTGAGGGCTCTTTGGTGATCAGTCGGGGAGAGGGCTGTTATCTCTGGGATGAAGCGGGGCGGCGCTATCTGGATGCCGTGGGCGGCATGTGGTGCACAAATGTGGGGCTGGGCCGGAAGGACATGGCGCAGGCGATTGCCGACCAGGTCGAGCGGCTGGCTTTTGCCAATAGCTTTGTCGATGTAACCAACGAACCCTCGGCGCGGCTGGCGGCGAAACTTGCGGCACTGGCGCCGGGCGATCTGAACCGGGTGCATTTCACCACTGGAGGGTCGACGGCGGTGGATACGGCGGTCAGGATGGTCTGGTACTATCAGAGCTCCATGGGGCGCCCCGACAAGACTGACATCGTCGCGCGGGATCATTCCTATCACGGGTCTACTTACCTGACGCAGTCGGTGGGCAAGCGGCCCGGCGACCGTGTGGACGAGTTCCGCTACAAGCAGGACGGCATCCACCACCTGACGCCGCCGAACCCCTACCGGCGGCCCGAGGGGATGAGCGAGGCGGCCTTCTGCGATTGGCTGGTCAAGGAGTTCGAGGACCTGATCGCCCGCGTCGGCGCTGACCGGATAGGCGGCTTTATCGCCGAGCCGATCCAGGCCTCTGGTGGGGTGATCGTGCCTCCGCCCGGATACCTGCGCCGGATGTGGGAGGTCTGCCAGCGGCACGACATCCTGTTCATCGCAGACGAGGTGGTGACTGCCTTCGGGCGGCTGGGGCACTGGTTCGCCAGCGAGGCCGAGTTCGGCGTGGTGCCAGACATGATCACTTGTGCCAAGGGGCTCACCTCGGGTTACCTGCCGTTGGGGGCGCTGATCTTCAGTGACCGGATCTGGGACGTGATGGCAGAGAAGGGGGAACGCTGGTTCACCAGCGGGTTCACCTATTCCGGGCATCCGGTCAGCTGTGCGGCGGCCTTGAAATCGATCGAGATCATCGAGCGCGAAGGCCTGCTGGAGAATGCGGCCACGGTCGGGGACTATTTCCTGGACCGGCTGAAGGGGCTGGAGGCGCTGCCGCTGGTTGGTCAGGTCCGGGGTCGGCGGCTGATGGTCTGCGTCGAGAACGTGGCGTCCAAGCTGACGAAGGAGCCGCTGCCGGACGGGGTGAATGAGAGCAAGCGGATCAGCGATGCGGCCGAGGCGATGGGGCTGATGGTGCGGCCCATCGGGCATCTGAACGTGATGTCTCCGCCCTTGACGATTACCGAGGGGCAGGTGGATTTCGTGGTCGAGGTGCTGGCACGTGCGATCCGGCAAGTCACGGA
This sequence comes from Tabrizicola sp., assembly GCA_025458105.1. Lineage (GTDB taxonomy): Bacteria > Pseudomonadota > Alphaproteobacteria > Rhodobacterales > Rhodobacteraceae > Tabrizicola. The sequence continues at coordinate 6,046 of JALOTD010000001.1, forward strand.
CGAACTGGTGCGGGAAGGGCACCGGATCGGGTGAAGCGTCCGGAGTTTTCGAAAACTCCGGGCCGGAGCCTTTGAAGGCTCCGTTCCGATTTCTTTGAAGAAATCGGGCGCTTGACAGGGCGGGGTGCGATGTGTTCCCTGCCCGCATCGGATCCGCGCGTCTCCGCTGAACGACTGCGCTGAAGTGACCCGAGACCCATCATGGCACTTGAAGACGCGAAGACGCAGGTCGACACTGCGTTCACCCGGCCCACGCAGCGGGGCTATTCCTATGAAAACGCCTTTGGCGGCGCGACGAGCTTCCTGCGGCGGACCTATACCAAGGACCTGACCGGGGTCGATCTGGCGATCACCGGGGTGCCCTTCGACCAGGCGGTGAGCCACCGCGCCGGCACCCGCTTTGGCCCCCGCGCGATCCGGGAGGCCTCGGCGCTGATGCCCTACGACCCGCCGCCGGGCTGGGGGACAGACCCGCTGGAGGATATGGCCGTCATCGATTACGGCGATGTGGCCTTTGACTATGCCAACGTGCCGGAGTTTCCCGACACACTGACCAACCACATCCGCACCATTCTGCAGGCTGGGGCTGGGTCGATTGTGCTGGGGGGCGACCACTTCATCACCTATCCGATCCTGACGGCCTATGCCGAGAAATTCGGGCCGGTATCGCTGATCCACTTCGACGCGCATTCCGACCTCTGGCCCGACGACAACCCGGCGCGGATCGACCACGGGACGATGTTCTATAAGTCGGTCAAGGCGGGTCTGGTGGACCCCAAGCGCTCGGTCCAGATCGGGATCCGCACGACGACCGAGGATTACCTGGGCGTCAACGTCATCACCGCGGGGGGGGCCTTGCCAGCTGGCAGGTGGCGGCGATGCTGCGGGATCTTGCCGGGATCAACCTTGTCGGCGGGGATGTGGTGGAGGTGTCGCCGCCTTATGATCCCTCGGGGGCGACGGCGGTTGCGGGCGCGCATGTGGCCTATGAGCTGATTTGCCTTTATCACTGGGCGCGGACGCAGAGGTAAAGCGATGGGGGGCAGGCGGATGGTCTGGATCATTGGCGGGGTTCTGGTCCTGGTGGCCGGGCTGATGGCCTATATCCGCCTGGCCCCTTCGGACCCGGCTCTCTGGCACGTGGACCTTGCGGCAGGCATGCCCGCCAAGGCGCATGCCTTCTGCATTCGACCCGACAACCGCTTTGGCCCGATCCAGGGCGACCCGAAGGCGCTTTTGGGCAAGCTGGACGGGATCGCGCTGGCGACGCCGCGGACGGTGCGGCTGGCGGGCTCCCCGGAGGAGGGGCGGATCACCTGGGTCACGCGGTCGCGGCTCATGGGCTATCCCGACTATACCACGGCGCAAGTGATGGACGGGCCGTCCTTGTGCATCGCGGGGCGGCAGCGGTTCGGGTCGGAGGACTTGGGGGTGAATGCGGCCCGGATCGGGGCCTGGGTGCAAGAGTTGCTGGTCTTGCCGGAGCGGCCGGAGATGACCGGGTTCTAGGCTCGGGTCGGGGCGGCTTTCAAATTGAGCGCCTTGGCAGGCGCGAAGACTCTTTGTCTCGCGCTTTTGCGTGAAGGACGCCAAAGCGCTCGGGAAGCCTCCGGCGGGGATATTTGGGCAAATGTGAAAGGGCTTGGGGCGGGGCCTTGACCTGTACGGGGCAGCCTGCCAAACCCCGCGCATGGTACCCTTGGACAAGCTGGCGCAGATCACCGAACGCTTCGAGTTTCTTGAGGCGCAGTTGAATGCCGGGACGGCAGCGCCGTCGGAGATTGCGAAGATCTCGAAGGAATACACCGACCTGAAGCCGGTGGTCGACGAAATCCGCGCCTATCGCCAGTCGCTGGACGATCTCTCTGAGGCCGAGGCGATGCTGGCGGACCCCGAGATGAAGGCGCTGGCCGAGGAGGAACTGCCGCGGCTGAAGGCGCGGATCCCCGAGATGGAGCAGGCGCTGCGGCTGGCGCTTCTGCCGAAGGATGCCGCCGATGCCCGTCCCGCGATCATCGAGATAAGGCCTGGCACGGGCGGCGACGAGGCGGCACTGTTCGCAGGCGATCTTGCGCGGATGTACCAGCGCTATGCCGAACGGATGGGCTGGACCTTCGAGATCATCAGCGAACAGGCAGGCGATGTCGGGGGGCTGAAGGAATTCTCGGCCCATGTGCAGGGCGAGGGGGTCTTCGCCCGGCTGAAGTACGAAAGTGGCGTCCACCGCGTGCAGCGCGTGCCCGAGACCGAGGCGCAGGGGCGGATCCATACCAGTGCGGCGACGGTGGCCGTTCTGCCCGAGGCGGATGAGGTCGAGATCAGCATTCCCGCAAGCGACATCCGGATCGACACGATGCGGTCCTCGGGTGCGGGTGGGCAGCATGTGAACACAACCGACTCGGCCGTGCGGATCACGCATTTGCCCAGTGGGATCGTGGTGACAAGCTCGGAGAAATCGCAGCACCGCAACCGCGAGATCGCGATGCAGGTCCTGCGCGCGCGGCTTTATGAGGCGGAACGCGAGCGGCTGCATTCGGAACGCGCGGCCGAGCGAAAATCGCAGGTCGGGTCCGGCGACCGGTCGGAACGCATTCGCACCTACAACTTCCCGCAAGGCCGGATGACCGACCACCGGATCAATCTGACGCTGTACGCCCTGCCGCAGATCATGGGTGGTGACCTCACCGAGGTGATCGACGCGCTGGTTGCGCATGACCAGGCCGAGCGCCTTGCGGAGATGGAGGGATGAAAGCCCAAGACGCGCTGCGCCGGGCGATCCCACAGTTGCAGGGGGCAGAGGTCGAGGATGCGGCACGCGATGCGCGGGTGCTGCTGGCGCATGCCTTGGGCATCGGTCACGACCGGCTGACGCTGAAGCTGCAAGACGAGATGACCGCCGCGCAGGAGGCGCTGTACGGCGAGGCGCTGGCGGCCCGGATGGCGCGGCAGCCGGTGGCGCAGATCACTGGGCGGCGGCTGTTCTGGGGGCTGTCGTTCCGCGTGACCCGCGACACGCTGGACCCGCGGCCCGAGACCGAGACGCTGGTGGCCGAAGCGCTGTCGCAGCCGTTCGTGAAGATCCTGGATCTTGGCACGGGCACGGGCTGCATCCTGTTGTCCTGCCTGAAGGGGATGCCGATGGCGCGCGGGGTGGGGACCGATATCTCGGACGCGGCGTTGCAGGTGGCGATTGGGAATACCCGCGATCTGGGGCTGGAGGCGCGGGCGCGGTTCCGGAAGTCGGACTGGTTCGCCGGAGTGACCGGGTCTTTCGACCTGATCGTGTCGAATCCGCCCTATATCGCCGCCAACGAAATGGAGAGCCTGGCCCCAGAGGTCCGCGACTGGGAGCCGCAACTGGCGCTGACCCCAGGCGGGGACGGTCTGGAGGCCTATCGGACGATTGTGCGCGGGGCTGGTGCACGACTGATGCCGGGCGGGCGGGTTCTGGTCGAGATCGGGCCGACGCAAGGCCGGGCCGTCCGGGGGCTGTTCACGGCTGCCGGGTTTGGCGATGTCCGCGTGTTGCCCGATCTGGACGGGCGTGATCGGGTGGTGGCAGCGGTGAAACCAGGGCCAACGGACAGTTGCGGCTGCGCTTGATCCTGCCTTTTGGATTGTCCTTCCGCAATTTCTGCTTGTCAGCCTTGCGTGCCTGTGATTATTGAAAGGCGCTTCGGGCGGGATTGCACCTGCCCAAGCAAAATGCCGGCCTTGCTGACTTGATTGAAGCCGCCCACGACGGGCGTCGGTTGCAGGCCAAAGCCATCATAAGGACAAGATGCGCTCTTCCAAGAAACGCTCGCGTTCCAGCCAGAACCGCCCGCGCACCCTCGGCAATATCGTCAACCGCGTTTTCGACTCCTCGGGACCCGAGGGCAAGGTGCGGGGTACTCCGCAGCAGATCATCGAGAAGTACCAGATGCTGGCCCGGGATGCCCAGCTGTCGAACGACCGGGTGGCGGCAGAGAATTTTCTGCAGCATGCGGAACACTACACTCGAATGCTGGCCGAGGCGATGAAGGAACTTGCGGCCGAGCAGGAGGCGCGGCAGCAACAGTATCAGCAGAACGGTGGCCCGCAGGGTCAGGGCGGCCAGAACGGCAACCAGCCTTATGGCCAGCCCCGTGGCGACCGCCAAGGGGACCGCGGCGAGCGGCAAGATCGCCCGGATCGCGGTGACCGGCCGGAGCGCGGGGATCGACCGGATCGGGGCGACCGGCGGCCAGAGCATCAGCGCGACTATGCCGTGGCAGAGCAGCCGATCGTTGTCGACGTCATCGATCTGGACGCAGGCGATGACAGCGGGTTGATCGAGACGCCCGAATCCTCACCCCGGGCGCGGGTGGAACCGGCTCCGGTTGTCGAGGCGGCGGAAGCAAAGGAGCGGCCCGCGAAGGAAGAAGGCACGACACGCCGGCCGCGCAGCCCGCGAAAGCCCAAGGCCGATAGCAAGAGCGCTGACAAGGCCACGGATACAACTGGTGGCGAACCGCCCAAGGAAGCCGCCGAGTAGATGTGCGGGGGCCATCCCGAGGATGAAGAGGGGCCGCCGTCCGGTGGCCCTTTGCATTTCCGGGCGCGCAAGCGACGGCTTGAGATCTGAGGGCTATCGCTTTGGCGTGTCGAACCTGCCGCGCGCCGACTTTTCCCACGGCAAAGAACAAGAAAGCCCAGCCTGTTGGCTGGGCTTTTCTTTTTGGCTCCGGCGGTAGGGATCGAACCTACGACCAATTGATTAACAGTCAACTGCTCTACCGCTGAGCTACGCCGGAACACGGAGGCGCGTATAGCAAGCCCGTTTGGGGGCGGCAAGGGGCAAAACAGGGAAAAGCGGCGCTCGGTGTCAGACCCGGTGAAATCTTGCGTCAGGACTAAGTATGGGGTCCGCCTGCACAAGGTTTCTTCCCTCAAGATCAACAAGATGCGCCAGGACATTTCGCTGGGCTGCGGGCCAGAGGGGGCGGGGCGTCTGATGGTAGATGCGGGCTGTCAGTGCGGCGGGGGTCGCAGGGCCGTCTCCCAGGGCATGCAGGATCTCGGCCTCGCGCTGACGGCGGTGGAAGATCAGGTCCGAGATCCGACCCACGGGATCAGGGATCGGGGGACCATGGCCGGGAAAGCCCAGTGTCCAGGGTCGTGCGGCCAACCGATGAAGCGAAGCGATGTAGTCGGTCATGTCGCCTTCTGGAGGCGAGACGATGGTGCTGGCCCATCCCATCACATGATCGCCGGTGAACAGGGTGCCGTCCAGGGCGAAACAGAGGTGGCCGCCAAGGTGGCCCGGCGTGTGCAGGACCTCGAGCATAAAACCTGGCCCGGAAACGCGGTCTCCGTCCACCAGTCGACGATCCGGCACGAAGGCAGTATCCAACCCCTCTCCCTCTGCGGCAAGGCCTGGAAGCCTGGCCATTCGGGGGCTCACTCCGTCTTGCGCGGTTCCAAAGGCCATGACTTCCGCACCTGTACGGGCAGACAAGCGCGGGGCGAGGCCGGAATGGTCCCGATGCGCATGCGTGACAAGGATCTGGCGGATCGGGCGATCTGCGGCGGCGGACAGAATGGCAACCAGATGCGCGTCAAGATCGGGACCGGGGTCGATCACCGTCAGCTCATCCGTTCCAAGAACATAGGTATTGGTGCCCGTGCCAGTCAGGGGCGATGGGTTGTCGGCCCGCAACAGGCCCAGTCCGGGAGCAATGGTCTGAAGGGTGGTCATGGTCTTCCCAAGCGCAATGGGGGAGGCTAGTGTCGCATGCGATGGCGATCCTGCAACGTATCCTTCCAAGGGGTCTATACTGGCGCGCCGCGCTGATCCTGATCGTGCCTATCGTCACGATCCAGCTGGTGGTGTCTACAGCCTTCATTCAGCGGCACTACGAAGGGGTCACGCGCCAGATGACGAATGGCGTGGCGATCGATCTGGATTTCCTTCTGGCCGCGGTCGAGCAGGCCGGTTCAGTCGCGGCGGTGCAGAAGGATGTCGTTCCCCTGGCCCAGGCGCTGGAGGTGGAGCTGACCGTTCCGGCGGGTGCAGATGCGCCAAGAGAGGACCGGTTTCTGTTTCTGGACCTGTCCGGGCAAGTGATTGTCGAAACGCTGCGAAACCGGTTGCCGGGTCTGGTGGCGGCGGATGTCACGGATGAGGACCGTGTCGTCAACCTGCTGTTCGAGACCGAGATCGGTCCGGTTCAGGCGCAGTTGAGCCGCAGGCGGATGTCGGCGACGAACCCGCATCAGCTTTTGGTGCTGATGATTTTCACCTCGCTTCTGATGACGGGCGTGGCGTTCCAGTTCCTGCGCAATCAATTGAAGCCGATCACCCGCCTGGCCGAAGCGGCCGAGGATTTCGGCAAGGGTCGGACCGTGCCCTACCGGCCGCGCGGAGCGCTGGAGGTGCGGGCCGCCGGGCGGGCGTTTCTGGACATGCGGGCGCGGATCGAGCGGCAGATCGAGCAGCGGACGCTGATGCTGTCCGGGGTCAGCCATGATCTGCGCACGCCTCTGACCCGGCTGCGGCTGGGATTGGCGATGCTGCCGGAAGACCCGGAAACCGCCGCCCTGCAGGCCGACGTGGCCCAGATGGAGCGGATGGTCGACGAGTTCCTGGCCTTTGTGCGCGGCGATGCCATGGAAAGTGCCGTAGCAACGGACGCGGTCGTGCTGGTCCGTGACCTGGTTGAAAAGGCAGGAGCGCAGGTCGAATTTGCGCCGGTCGCGGGTAAGCCTGAGCCGGTGATGCTGCGCCCCCAGGCCGTGGCGCGGGCCGTCGAGAATCTGGTGTCGAACGCGTGCCGCTATGGCAAGCGCATCATCGTCAGCCTGGCCTTTCAAGCCGACACATTGCGGATCAGCGTCGAGGACGATGGCCCCGGCATTCCCGAGGCGCAGCGGGACGAGGCCATGCGACCCTTTACCCGGCTGGACCAGTCGCGCGACCCCAACCGGGGCGGCGGGGTTGGACTGGGCTTGTCGATCGCCTCGGACATCGCGCTGAGCCACGGCGGCCAGTTGCGATTGGGCACAAGCCCCACGTTGGGTGGGCTTAAGGCTGAATTGGTGGTCGCGCGTTAGGCGCTATTTCGAGGTGCCGAAGTTCAGAACCCAGTGCAGCTTGTTGTCAGGCGCATCACTCAACGCAATGCCGATGCCGACCTCCTTGACCCTTGGGAAAAGGATATTGTCGCGGTGCTTGGGCGAGTTCATCCACCATTCGACGGCGCGCGCGCCGGTTCCGAAGCCGCGCCCGGTGTTCTCCGAAGCCGCCCGGAACTTATAGCCGACCTTGCGCAGGCGGGTCTTAAGCGTGCCTCCATCCGAGGAATCATGGCTGATCGACTTGCGCCGGGCATTGTCGCAGGCGTGTCCCTGGGCAGCCTTGTCCAGTTTTGTCGACAACTTGAACGGGGTCAGCCCATGAGCCTTCCGCTGGGCGTTCAGATGCGAGAGGACTTCGGCCTGCAAGGCATCCGCATTGGTAGGAACGGTACAGGCCTGAGCTGGAAGCCCCAAGGTCATGGCCAGGGCGAGCACTGCAAAGGTCAAACGGATGGTCATGTCACTTCCCCAAGTGTGGCTGGTCACGGCATGGCATGCCTCTAGGGCCAGAATCGGGCGAAACTTGGCACAAAGCATGCAACCTGCGGGACTTTCCTGGAGTTTGTCTGCCTGATCAGCAATCTGCTGCTTCGCCGCGCCCATTATTTCAGCGGACAAGCGCAAACGTGACTTCCGTGCTGCTCCCTGTTGCGAGACAAGTCGGAACGGGAGGCAGGCTGCATGCTGGACGGCTTGATGCGTGAGATGATCGATGCGCCTTTGAACCGGGGCGGGCGTTGGCTTGCCGCCCGGGGTGCCTCGGCCGATGTCATCACGCTGGGCGGTCTTGCCCTTGGGCTGGCGGCCGCCGGTCTGGTGGCAGCCGGACTGTTCGGGATTGTTCCGGCGTTGTTGATCCTGGCCAGCCGTCTGGCGGACGGGCTGGACGGTGCCGTGGCGCGGGCGCGCGGCAAGTCGGACTTTGGCGGATATCTGGATATCGTCTGCGACTTTGCCTTTTACGGGGCGATTCCGTTGGCCTTTGTCATCGCAGATCCTGCCGCGAACGGAGCGGCGGGAGCCTTCCTTCTGGCCAGTTTTTATGTGAATGCCGCGACGTTCCTGGGCTATGCGATCCTGGCCGAAAAGCGCGGCATGCGGACGGCGCAGCGTGGCGAGAAGTCGCTTTACTTCACTGCAGGGCTGCTGGAGGGCACCGAAACGATCCTGTTCTTTCTGGTGCTGGTGCTGTGGCCGTCGACATTCGTTTTGGGGGCCTGGATTTTCGGGGCCCTGTGCCTGGTGACGGCCCTTGCCCGGGTTCAGCTGGCGGTCAGGACGTTCCGTTAACCCATCACAGTTTCGCGAAAGCGGAAGAAGCCGTGCGTTGCATGGGGCCAGGCCAAACGGTCATGGTCCCGCAGAACGGCGCAAAGCGAAATGCCTTCTGCCTGGGACAGACGGGCCAGGTCGGCCAATCGGGAAGCAACCGGTCCGGTGGGGGCATAGGGTGTCACTATCTGGGCCACGCCGGCGTTGAGCGCCATGGTCAGGACTTGTGCCGGGTCAGACAGAACCGGCGCATCCGGCGCGTTCAGTCTTGCCAGGCAATCGGCTATTGCCCCTTGGGTAAAGCGATGGACAGGCTCTGCCACCGCCATAGGCGAACGCCCGGCCACGTCCGAGAGGGCCGCGATGGCGGTCGGCCGAAACCCTTCATCCAGCAGAAATTCGGGGGAGAGGTCTTCCTCGGTCACTAGCAGCAGCGCGGGAAGCGAGGGGTCCCAGGTGGCACCCTGCGGCATCGGACGTGGGGCGGGTAGGGGAAGCATGCGCAGGGCAGGTGCGTCGGGCGATAGCCCCTCGGGCACAAAGCGGCCCCGGGTGTTCTTTGCGATGTTGTCAGCGGTGGCGAGGTAGGTCTTGCCGGGGGTATGCAGACCCGCGACCCAACGCCAGGACAATGTGTTCGAGGCAGGATCGCCGTCGATCAGGTGACGCAGGAAGAAATCGGCCCCAAGCTCCCACGGCAGGCGCAAGGTGAAGATCCAGATCGAGGCGAACCACATGCGGGCGTGGTTGTGCAGGTATCCGGTCGAGGTCAGCTCCTGCGCCCAGTCGTCAAAGCCGTCGATACCGGTCTCGCCCAGCATCGCCGCCTCGGCCCGCGCGGCAAGGCCCGGTTCCACAGCAAGACGGTTCAGGGCCCCTTGCACGCCCTGACGGTAGGCGGTCCAGATGCCGGGGCGCAACTCCAACCAGCCCTTCCAGTAGGTGCGCCACCAGACCTCGGCCAGGAATTTCTCGGCCCCCCGGGGATGGGCGCGAAGCGTGGCATCGATGACTTCTGCCTCGGTCAGCAGACGATGGCGGAGCCATGGGGAAAGCGAGGACACATGCGGGTGGCCGGGAAGATCAAGGTTGCGCAGTGCGGCATAGTCGCCTGCGGCCCTGGGCAGGAAAGCATGCAAACGGCCGAGGCCTTGGGCGCGGGTCGGGATCAGCTCTGTCATGATGGGGGTGTAGGTCAACGCTGATCCGGCGCAAGGCACCCGGACAGGGCGTCGCAGGGGTGCGACAGAAAAGAATCCTTTGCTGCGAATAATCGGCGGGGGCGGGGCGTTGGCTAGGGGACAGGGCGAGGAGCCGAAGCTGCAGACCTGTCCTGACCCAAAACCGTCAACCATGGAGATCGACATGAAGTTCATCAGCACGCTTTCGACCCTAGCCGTCCTGTCAATGGGTGGGGCTGCCCTTGCCGCCGGGTCGGACGACACCGAACCTCCGGTGAAAAGCGAGACGACCGAAACCTGCACCGATGGTCAGGTCTGGGACGAGAAGACCGGAGCCTGCGTTGCGCCCGAGCAGGGAGCGATGACCGACGATGCGCTGTATGAGGCTGCGCGGGAACTGGCCTATGACGGGCAGTACGAGAATGCGCTGAAGGTGCTTGCGGTGGCCGAGAACCCGAACGACCCGCGCATCCTGAACTACAAGGGCTTTGCCAACCGCAAGGCGGGCCGGATCGCAGAGGGCATGGCCTATTATCAGGCCGCGCTGGCGATTGATCCGAACTACATTCTGGCGCGGTCATATATGGGGCAGGCGCTGGTGGCCGAGGGCGACTTCCTGGCGGCGCGCGACCAGCTTCTGGAGATCGAGGCCCGGGGCGGGCGCGAGACCTGGGCCTATGCGGCGCTGGAAAAGGCGCTTTTGGGCGAAGAGACAACCTGGTGATGGCATGACGGGTGCCGCCCTGCGCCAACAACTGCCGGTCCCGGTGACGGGCAGTTGTGCGTCAGGAGCGGTTCGTGCTTTGGTTTCGTCGTTGCCGCAACCAACACCCCGACCCAATATCGGTATTCTGGAAGTGATTGGCTCAACGCAGTTTCGGCGAGATCTGGTGCAATTGCTGCCAAGACTGCGGCGTTTTGCCATGTCCTTGTGCGGCCACGTGGCCGATGCAGACGATCTTGTGCAGATGGCCTGCGAACGGGCGATGAAGCGGTCCGACCTCTGGACGCCGGGGACGCGGCTGGACAGCTGGATGTTCACGATGATGCGCAACCTTTGGGTATCAGAGTTGCGCAGCCGACGCGTCCGAACCGGGCAAGGACAGATCGACGCAGCCGAGAGCGATGAACTTGCCACGCATGTCGGCGCAGCCGAGATACTGCAGGGGAACCAGATCGCCGCACTGATCCGCAGCTTGCCGGAGGGCCTGGCCGCGACCCTGCTGCTGGTGTCCGTTGAAGGCTATTCGTATCAGGAGGCAGCGGATGTGCTGGACATCCCGATCGGAACCGTAATGAGCCGGATGTCTAAGGCCAGACAGGTGATGCGGGACAGGCTTGCGCAGGCAGGCGGAGTGACAGCGCAATGACAGCTGAAGAAGACACCTCCACGACGGATCGGCTGAACGCCTACCTTGACGGGGCGCTGAGCGAGGCTGAGCAGGCCTTGCTTGAGGCAGAGCTTGCCGCCGACCCGCGCCTGGCGGCTGAGCTGGAAGCCTTGCAGAAAGTCGACGCGGAAATTGGGCGGGGCTTTGCCGACATGCTGGCGGCACCGGTGCCGCTGCACCTGGCGCGCAGCATCGAAACTGCAGGCCGCACAGCGGTGGGCCAGTCTCCGCCATCGATTCTGCGCCGTTTTGCGGCTGCCATCGCACTGGTGGCTGTGGGAGCGGGACTTGGGGCGGGCCTGACCCGGGCCCTGCTGCCACCCGCACAGGTTGCCATTGCCGCACCGGGCTGGCTGGACCAAGTGGCCGAGTATCATGCCGTCTATTCGGCTCAGGGCCGACATCTGGTCGAGGTGCCAGCGGGTGAGCGCGCGCATCTGGAAACCTGGTTGTCGGAACAGACCAAGGTACCCTTCACAGTGCCGGACCTTTCTGCCAGCGGGTTGGAGTTTCAGGGTGCGCGGCTTCTGGTGGCCTCTGGCAAGCCTGTGGCGCAACTGATGTACCGCGATGCTGCGGGGCAGGTTGTCGCGCTTTGCTTCACGTATGTCGTGATCGGTCCGGCCGGGCGGCCCGACCTGCGCCAGGTGGCCGAGGCCAGTGCAATCGCCCTGTGACCCTCACGCACAGGATTTCGGACCTGCCCTTGCAGCCCCCGTCCCGCCCCACTAAGACTCTGGCAATAGTTCCGGCGATATTCCTCGCTGCATGACAGAGGCAGGCACGATATGCGCGATCCCGTTGATCACTACATGAACACGCTTGTTCCCATGGTCGTCGAACAGACGAGCCGAGGCGAGCGCGCCTATGACATTTTCAGCCGCATGCTGAAAGAGCGGATCATCTTTCTGGGCGGCCCCGTCCATGACGGGATGTCCAGCCTGATCTGCGCGCAGCTTCTGTTCCTGGAATCGGAGAACCCGACCAAGGAAATCAGCATGTACATCAACAGCCCCGGCGGTGTGGTGACGAGCGGTTTGTCGATCTACGACACGATGCAGTACATCCGGCCCAAGGTCTCGACCCTGGTGATCGGGCAGGCAGCGTCGATGGGCAGCCTTTTGCTAACGGCCGGCGAAAAGGGGATGCGGTTCAGCCTGCCGAACTCTCGCGTCATGGTCCATCAACCTTCGGGCGGATATCAGGGCCAGGCAACGGACATCATGATCCACGCCCGTGAGACGGAGAAGCTGAAGCGCCGTCTGAACGAGATTTACGTCAAGCACACCGGCAACGACTATGACACGGTCGAGGCGGCGCTGGAACGCGACAACTTCATGTCGGCCGAGGATGCCAAGGCCTGGGGTCTGATCGACCAGATCCTGGAAAGCCGCGGCAAGGCAGACGATACGTCGAAGTGAATGAGACACCCTCTGGCGGCGACGTTGCTCGGGGGTTTTTCGGATTGTGGTAGCCAAGGGCTTGGCCTAGACTTTGCCCAAGGGACCGGGGTCAGATCGGCCCCTTGTTAGTGGACAGTGTCCAGAGGACTGCGGATGGCGAACAACTCCGGTAGCGACAGCAAGAACACGCTTTACTGCTCGTTCTGCGGCAAGAGCCAGCATGAAGTGCGCAAGCTGATCGCGGGGCCCACGGTCTTTATCTGCGACGAATGTGTCGAATTGTGCATGGACATCATCCGCGAGGAGACGAAGACCACGGGTCTGAAATCCTCGGACGGCGTGCCGACCCCGCGCGAAATCTGCAAGGTTCTGGACGACTATGTGATCGGCCAGATCCATGCCAAGCGCGTTCTGTCGGTGGCGGTGCACAACCACTATAAGCGGCTGAACCATTCGTCGAAGACGGATATCGAGCTGTCTAAGTCGAACATCCTGCTGATCGGTCCCACGGGCTGCGGCAAGACGCTGCTCGCACGCTGACCGAGGCCGGTTACGTGGGCGAGGATGTGGAAAACATCATCCTGAAGCTTCTGCAGGCATCCGAATACAACGTCGAACGCGCGCAGCGCGGGATCGTCTACATCGACGAAGTCGACAAGATTACGCGCAAGTCGGACAATCCGTCGATCACCCGCGACGTGAGCGGTGAGGGCGTGCAGCAGGCCCTGCTGAAGATCATGGAAGGCACCGTGGCCAGCGTGCCCCCGCAGGGCGGTCGCAAGCATCCGCAGCAGGAATTCCTGCAGGTGGACACTACGAACATCCTGTTCATCTGCGGCGGTGCCTTTGCGGGTCTGGAAAAGATCATCGCGCAGCGCAACAAGGGGTCGGGCATCGGCTTTGGCGCGGACGTGAAGGGGCCTGAGGAACGCAGCGTGGGCGAGCTCTTCAAGGAACTGGAACCCGAGGATCTGCTGAAATTCGGCCTGATCCCGGAATTCGTCGGCCGTCTGCCGGTGATCGCCACCTTGACGGACCTTGATGAGGCGGCCCTCGTCACCATCCTGACCGAGCCGAAGAACGCGCTGGTCAAGCAATACCAGCGCCTGTTCGAGATCGAGGGCGTGAAGCTGACCTTCACCGCCGACGCGCTCACCGCCATCGCCAAGCGCGCGATCAAGCGCAAGACCGGCGCCCGCGGCCTGCGCTCGATCATGGAGGACATCCTTCTCGATACCATGTTCGAACTGCCCGGCATGGACGGGGTCGAGGAAGTGGTCGTCAAGGACGAAGCGGTGAATTCCGGCGCGAAGCCGATGCTCGTCTACACCGAGTCCAAGAAGAAGGAACCGGTGAAGGCGTAACGCCGTCGCAGACCGGGCAAGAAGGGCGGGCTTTGGCCCGCCTTTTCTTTTGATCGGCCTTGGGCCTAGACCTTGCCCCGGGTTTCGGCCATATCAGGGGCACTCGAACGGGAGGCCGCTGCATGTATTTCCTTAAACGCCTGCTGACCTGGTGGAACAGCCAGACGATTGGCACCCAGCTTTTCACGGCCCGCAAGGGTGTGAAGGTCGGGCAGGACGAGGCCGGGAACACGTTTTACCAGACCCGGGACGGCAAGCGGCGTTGGGTGATCTTCAACGGCGAGATGGAGGCTTCCCGTGTTTCGCCCGACTGGCATGGATGGCTGCATCACACCTGGGACGAGCCGCCGACCAAGGCACCGCTCAAGCACAAGGGCTGGGAAAAGCCGCATCAGGAGAACCTGACCGGCACCGAGGCTGCCTATGTGCCGCCCGGGTCGATCCGTCGTGCCGACCCTGTCGCTCGGCGCGACTATGAGGCTTGGCAGCCCGAGTAATGGCTTACGAGCGTGCAGAAATCCTGGCCGGGGCGGCGGTGCTTGCGGTGGCAGCGGCCTTTTCCGTCTTTGCCGCCCGCGGGTCGGGTCTGGTTGCCGCACCCGACAGCTATTCGCTGACAGCAAGCTTCCGGTCGGCGGAAGGCATTTCCGTGGGCTCTGATGTGCGGCTTGCCGGTGTCAAGGTAGGCACCGTGACGGCACTGACGCTGAACCCGCAGACGTTCTTTGCCGACGCCACGATCACCATGCGCAATGACGTGCTTCTGCCGGAAGATTCGGCGATACTCGTGTCATCGGAAGGGCTACTTGGCGGGAGTTTCATCGAAATCTCGCCCGGAGGCGCGTTGGAAAACCTTGGTCCGGGAGACGAGATCGAGAACACCCAAAGTGCCGTCAGCCTGATAACCCTGCTGCTGAAGTTTGTCGGCGGTGACGACGCGGCGGAAGAGCCGGTGGCAGCGCCATGATGCGGGCGCTCTTTCTATGCCTGGGCTTGGCGCTGCCTGCGCATGCGCAGGGTTTCACTGCATCCAACGGAGCGTCTCTGCGGTTTCTGGACAAGCTGACCAGTGAGACCGGAGATGTTGTTCTTGGCGTGGGGCAGGCTGCCAAGTTCGGCCGGATCATCGTGCGCCTTGATGAGTGCCGGTTTCCGACCGATGACCCTTCTTCGGACAGCGAGGCCCATTTGACCGTTGTCGACGAGGCGTCCCAGACTGAACTGTTTGCCGGATGGATGCTGGCATCGTCGCCGGCGCTGTCAGCGCTGGATCACCCGCGCTATGATGTCTGGGTACTGTCCTGCGTGCTGCCGGAAACCGCGTCGGAACCGGCACCCGAAGAATAGTCAGTCGGAAAGGTGGCGGTGACCTCAAGCGCCTCTGCCAGCAGGCGGTGATACGCAGCGCGCGGAATTTCGACCCCGCCCAGGCTGGCCAAGTGGGGTGTCAGAAACTGTGTATCAAAGAGCCGGAACCCGGCCTTGGCAAGGATCTGCACAGTGTGGGCAAGTGCCGCCTTCGAGGCATCCGTGACCCGGCTGAACATGCTTTCCCCAAAGAAGGCCGCCCCCAGCACCACGCCATAAACGCCGCCGACGAGCTTGCCCGACTGCCAGACTTCCACGCTATGCGCATGACCCAGGCGGTGCAGACTGAGGTAGAGATCCCGAATGCGGTGGCTGATCCACGTCTCTTCACGCGAGGCGCAGGCGCTGACCACATCGGCAAAGGCCCGGTCCGTCGTAATGACAAAGCCACTGCGTCGCATTGAACGTGCCAGTGAGCGGGACAGATGAAAGCCGTCCAAGGGCAGCACCCCGCGCCGCCGCGGGTCGATCCAATGAATGTCCGGATCGTCGCGTCGTTCGGCCATCGGGAATATGCCCAAGGCATAGGCACGAAGCAAGATGTCGGGGGTGATTTCCTCGACTGGCTCGGTCATCGCAAAATCCTTCGAAGGATTTTGCAAAAGTTTTCGAAAACTTTTGCGCGAAGGGCGCCGCGGGGCGCCCCTCGGTTCAGGCGAATTGCTGCGCCAGCCACTTTTCCAGCCAGTGAATGTTGTAGTCACCGTTCTGAATGTCAGGTTCAGCCAGAAGCATGTGGAAAAGCGGCACTGACGAGTCGACCCCGTCTATGATGAGCTCGCCCAAGGCGCGCTTGAGCCGGGCTAGCGCCTCGGGCCGGTCGCGGCCGTGGACGATGAGTTTGCCGATCAGGCTGTCGTAATAGGGCGGGATCGAATAGCCGGAGTATAGTGCCGAATCCATCCGCACGCCAAAGCCGCCGGGGGCATGGAACATGCGCACGCGGCCCGGGCAGGGGGCGAAATTCGGCAGCTTCTCGGCGTTGATCCGGACCTCGATGGCGTGGCCGTTGATTTCGAGCTCATCTTGGGTAAACGACATCGGCAGACCCGCCGCGACGCGGATCTGTTCGCGCACGAGATCGACGCCGAAGATGTATTCGGTGACCGGGTGTTCCACCTGCAAGCGGGTGTTCATCTCGATGAAGTAGAATTTGCCGTCCTCGTACAGGAACTCGATCGTGCCCGCGCCGATATAGTTGATCTTGGCGACTGCATTGGCGCAGATTGCCCCGATCTCAGCCCGCATCTTGGGCGTGATGGCGGGGCCGGGGGCTTCTTCGAACACCTTCTGGTGGCGGCGTTGCAGAGAGCAGTCGCGTTCGCCCAGATGCACAGCGCGCCCCTTGCCGTCGCCGAAGACCTGAATCTCGATGTGGCGGGGCTTCTGGAGATATTTCTCCATGTAGACTTCGTCATTGCCGAAAGCGGCTTTCGCCTCGCTGCGCGCTGTGCGGAAAGCGATTTCCAGCTCTTCGGCGTTGCGGGCGACTTTCATTCCGCGCCCACCGCCGCCGGCGGTGGCCTTGATGATGACAGGAAAGCCGATGTCTTCGGCAACCTTGATCGCGGACTCATAGTCCGGAACCCCGCCGTCCGAGCCGGGGACGACCGGAATGCCAAGGTCCTTGGCGGTTTCCTTGGCCGTGATCTTGTCGCCCATGATCCGGATATGTTCCGCATTCGGGCCGATGAAGGTGATCCCGTGATCCTGCAGCGCCTGTGCGAAGGCCGCGTTTTCCGACAGGAATCCGTAGCCCGGATGCACGGCCTGCGCCCCGGTAATCTCGCAGGCCGAGATGATTGCGGCCTTGTTCAGATAGCTTTCGGATGAGGGTGCCGGGCCGATACAGACGGATTCATCGGCCATGCGCACGTGCATCGCATCGGCATCGGCGGTGGAATGCACCGCGACCGACTTGATCCCCATCTCACGGGCGGCGCGGATCACGCGAAGGGCAATCTCACCCCGGTTGGCGATCAGGATTTTCTCGAACATGCGATTACTCGATGATCAGAAGCGGCGCGCCGAATTCGACGGGATGGCCATCCTCGACAAGAATGCGCTTGACCGTGCCCGACTTGGTGGCCGGGATGTGGTTCATGGTTTTCATCGCCTCGATGATGAGGACTGTCTGACCTTCGCTGACCTGGGCGCCAACGGTGACGAAAGGCGAGGCACCTGGTTCGGGGGCCAGGTAGACTGTTCCGACCATGGGCGAGGTCACCGCGCCAGGATGCTGTGCCGGGTCTTCAGGGGCCGAATGGCTGGCAGCCGCCGAGGTGGCTGCGGCAACAGGTGCCGCATGATGCACGACAGGAGCCGTGGCGGCAGCCACCGTCACGACGGTCGCTTGCTTCACCACGCGGACTTCCAGGCTGTCGTCCTCACCGTATTCGCGCTTCACGGACAGTTCAGTCAGCTCGTTCTTGTTCAGAAGCTCGGCTAGCGCCGAAATGAAGGCCACATCCGTGTCGGTTGTCTGTTTGCTCATGCCGTCCTCTGTTGGCTTCGGGGCCGCGCGTGGGCGCGGACCCGTCCCATGGGTGTGCAGCGCTTATACGCGACGGGGTAGGGGGTGAAAAGCCGCGAAAACACCGCCCGATCTTTAGGCAGATTGCGCCGACATGGCAAAATCCCGTCCCGACTGAAAATTTACCGTTTGATAAAAAAACTGACCTGTGCCAGCCTTGACGAAACGATAAGCCAGGGAGGCCCCCAGCCCATGTCGAACACCCCGTTGACGCCCGGAATTGTGGCGAACCGCCTGCCAAGCCAGGCCTATGCGCAGAACTTCGGTGACCACGAGGCGCCGCTTGACCGGCACGAGGCGCGGGTGGCGGCCGATCGCTGCTATTTCTGCCACGACGCGCCCTGCATCACGGCCTGCCCGACGTCGATCGACATTCCCCTCTTCATCCGCCAAATCGCGACCGGCACGCCCGAGGCCGCGGCGACGACGATCTGGACCCAGAACATCCTTGGCGGCATGTGCGCCCGGGTTTGCCCGACCGAGACCCTGTGCGAAGAGGCCTGCGTGCGTGAAGCGGCCGAGGGCAAACCGGTCGAGATCGGGCGTCTGCAGCGGTTTGCGACCGATGTGGCGATGGCGAAGGGGTTGCATCCTTTTGAGCGCGCGGCCTCGACCGGCAAGAGAGTGGCGGTAGTAGGCGCAGGGCCTGCGGGCCTGGCCTGCGCGCACCGGCTGGCGATGCACGGCCATGACGTCGTGGTGCTGGAACGCCGCCCCAAGGCGGGCGGGCTGAACGAATATGGCATCGCCAGCTACAAGGCGACGGGTGACTTTGCGCAGAAGGAAGTCGATTGGCTGTTGCAGATCGGCGGGATCGAGATCCGGACCGGGGTGGAACTGGGCCGCGATGTGAGCTTGGCGCAGCTGGAGGCCGACTATGATGCGGTCTTCCTGGGAATCGGCCTGGCGGGCGTCAATGCGCTGCGGGCCGAGGGCGAAGACAAGGCAGGAGTGCGTGACGCGGTCGACTTCATCGCCGAACTGCGCCAGACGGCGGATCTGTCCATGCTGCCGGTCGGTCGTGACGTGGTGGTGATCGGAGGCGGCATGACGGCTGTCGATGCGGCGGTTCAGTCCAAGCTTCTGGGCGCCGAGACTGTGACCATCGTCTACCGGCGCGGGCAAGATAAGATGAGCGCCTCGGGCTACGAGCAGGACCATGCGGTTCAGGCGGGCGTGCGGATCATCCACAACGCCGCCCCATTGCGCGTGATCGGCAACGGGGCGTCCCAAGCGGTGGAGTTCGCCTATACCCAGGACGGGCCAGATGGGCTGCGTCTCTTGTCCGAGACCTTCACGCTCAAGGCCGATCAGGTGTTCAAGGCGATTGGCCAGACGCTTTCGGGGGCGCCGCAGGGGCTGGCTGTTTCGGGTGGCAAACTGGCAGGCCATCAGGGCAAGGTCTGGGTCGGCGGCGACTGCGCAGCCGGGGGTGAGGACCTGACAGTGACCGCCGTGGCCGAGGGCCGCGACGCCGCTGAAGCGATCCATGCTATCCTTTTGAATCACTGATGCGCCGCGATTTCCCTTGTCAGGCCAAGACTTCCCCGCCACTTAGGGGCGGGGCAAGGAGCGCGCATGGACGGCTGGGTCGAAACATTCATCGCCTTCATCGAGCGCAACCAGAGCTGGTTGCCCTTGATCATGGTGGTCTTTGCCGCGGCCGAGACAACCGCGTTTCTGTCGATCCTCATTCCTTCGACCGCCGTTCTCGTCGCGGTCGGCGCGCTGGCTGCCACCGGTGCGGTGCCGTTCTGGCCGCTTTGGGCAGGGGCGACGGTGGGGGCGTTGATCGGCTCGACCTTCAGCTACTGGCTGGGCTGGCGCTATGGCAGCACTGTCCTGACGATGCGGCCTTTGAAGGACCATCCCGAAATGGTGGAAAAGGCCCAGGCCAGTTTTGCGAAATACGGGCCGGTCACCATCCTGATCGGGCATTTCACCACCATATTCCGGCCCGTGGTCTTTCTGATGGCGGGAATGAGCGGCATGACCCTTGGCCGCTTCCTGTTCTGGAACGTCCTTGGCTGTGTGGCCTGGGCCTTCCTGATCCCCAAGCTTGGCCAGTTCGGCGGCGATCTGCTGGGCTGGATCTGGTCGCTTTTCTAAGCCGTGGTGGGCAGATTGCCCACCCTACGCCGTTCGCACCCCCCTCAGCTGTCGCCAAGGAGGCATACCATGGCTAATCTTGCATCCGACTTCATCGGCATCAAGTCGCCGAACCCGTTCTGGCTCGCCTCGGCGCCGCCGACGGACAAGAAGTACAACGTCGAACGCGCCTTCGAGGCGGGCTGGGGCGGAGTCGTGTGGAAGACGCTGGGGTCCGAAGGCCCGCCGGTCGTGAACGTGAACGGCCCGCGCTATGGCGCGATCTGGGGCGCGGACCGCCGCCTTCTGGGCCTGAACAACATCGAACTGATCACCGACCGCCCGCTTGAGGTGAACCTGCAGGAGATCAAGGAGGTCAAGCGCAAGTGGAAGGACCGCGCGCTGGTGATCAGCCTGATGGTGCCCTGCGACGAGGAGTCGTGGAAAGACATCCTGCACCGGATCGAGGATACCGAGGCCGACGGGGTCGAACTCAACTTCGGCTGCCCGCACGGGATGGCCGAACGCGGCATGGGCTCGGCCGTGGGTCAAGTGCCGGAGTACATCGAGATGGTCACGCGCTGGGTCAAGAAGCACAGCCGCATGCCCTGCATCGTCAAGCTGACGCCGAACATCACCAATATCCTCGGGCCTGCCGGGGCTGCGAAAGCAGGTGGGGCGGATGCGGTTTCCCTGATCAACACGATCAACTCGATCACCAGTGTCAACCTGGACGACTACAGCCCCGAGCCGATGATCGACGGCAAGGGCACCCACGGCGGCTATTGCGGCCCGGCGGTCAAGCCGATCGCGCTGAACATGGTGGCAGAAATCGCCCGCAGCGCCGAAACCCGGGGCCTGCCGATCAGCGGCATCGGCGGTGTGACCACCTGGCGCGACGCGGCCGAGTTCATGGCGCTTGGCGCGGGCAACGTGCAGGTCTGCACGGCGGCGATGACCTACGGCTTCAAGATCGTGCAGGAAATGATCTCAGGGCTCTCGCAGTACCTGGATGACAAGCAGATCGGCCTTTCGGATCTTGTGGGTCGCGCCGTACCGAACGTCACCGACTGGCAGTATCTGAACCTGAACTACGTCACCAAGGCGCATATCAACCAGGACGACTGCATCAAGTGCGGGCGCTGCTATGCGGCGTGTGAGGACACCAGCCACCAGGCCATCGCCATGTCGCCCGAGCGACTGTTCACGGTGAAGGACGAGGAATGCGTGGCCTGCAACCTCTGCGTCAACGTCTGCCCGGTCGACAATTGCATTACCATGGTGCCGATGGCCAAGGGTACGGTCGATCCGCGCACTGGGCGCAAGGTCGGCGACTATGCCAACTGGACGACGCATCCGAACAACCCGTCGGTCCAAGCGGCGGAGTAATGCGGATCGTCGTTGCCGGGGCCTCGCGCGGGATCGGGGCGGCGGTTGCGGGTCACTATGCCGGGCGGGGCGAGGAGGTCATCGCCCTGTCGCGGGGCGCAGTACCATACGGACGCTGGATGTCCATCGACCTTGCCGACGCCGTTCAGATCGCCGCGCTTCCCGAACGGATCGGCGGTCCGGTCGACGCTCTGCTTTACACCGGCGGCATCTGGGAAGACGGAGCCTTCACCAAGGCCTACCGCTTTGCCGCCAGCCCGCCGGAAGAGGCGCAGCGCGTGATCGCGGTCAATACGGTGGCCCCGATCCTACTGACCCAGGCGCTTCTTCCTCTCATGCCCTCCGGGGCGCGGGTGGTCTTTGTCGGCTCCTTGACCGCGATGGACAACACGGCCTCGCCCGAAGTGGCAAACAGCGCCTCGAAATACGGTTTGCGCGGCGCAGCACAGGCTTTGGCCAAGACGCTGCACCCGATGGGTATCGGGGTAGGGGTCATAAATCCCGGCAACGTGGCGACGGATGAGGTCCTCTCCGATATCTCTGAGGGCCGGTTCCCGGATCAGGAAGCGATACCTCTGGCTGACCTGCTGGCCGCTTTCGACTTTGCCCTGGCCTTGTCGCCTGCAAGTGTAGCAACCGAGATCAACTTGGCGCAGATTCGCGTCTAGGGTCTAGGGTCTAGGGCAGTGGCAGCGGGTTCACCCCTGCGGCGATCGAGGCGCGGATATATGCCTCACGCGCGGCATCGGCGGCGGCGCGGGCGGCCGTGGCGGGGGTCTGATCCTCGTCATGGTCGGCCAGTTCGACCGCAACTTGCGCTGGCAATGTCGACGGTTGTGCCACGGCGTCGACGCGCTGCGTTGCAGTCACCGGCCGTGCGGTCTGAGCGGCGGGCGCAGTGGTCAGACGGTCTGGAGCAGGCTGTGAGATTGGTGCCGGCACCGGCACCTGCGACCGGACGGCGGTGACAGAATCCATGGCGACTCTCCTGATGTGATGTCCCCGACCCAAAGATACCGTAACGGGGCCCTAACGGGCATCCGGAAACTGCTTAAAATCCCAGAGATTGTTGGCACAGAAAAAGAATTAACATTTCTTCTTATATCATTGCCAAATCTATAAAAATCTAAAACACCTGCCGTGGACAGTCACGGCTTCAAGAGGCGCGAAAAGAGCGTCTCCAGAAACCCTCCCGCCTCAGCGAAGGGGTCGTGCCCTGGCCCGAGGACAGCCCGCACCTGTACATCGAAGTCGGCATAATGCTGAGTCAGCGACCAGATCGAGAAAATGAGATGCACCGGGTCGACGCGTGCAATCCGACCCTGATCCATCCAGCCGGTCAGCACGAAGGCCTTCTCGGCCACCAGTGACTTCAGGTCCCCCTCGATCGCTTCGCGCATCCGGGGAGCGCCTTGCAGAATTTCGTTGGCGAAAAGGCGGCTTTCGCGGGGGTAATCGCGCGCGAGGTCCAGCTTGCGGCGGACGTAGGCCAGGATCTCGGCAAGTGGCTCGCCATCCGGATGCATCGCGCGCAAGGGGTCAAGCCAGGTGTCAAGCAACCCGGTCAGAAGCGCCTTGTGCACTGCCTCTTTCGACGGGAAATAGTACAGCAGGTTCGGTTTCGACAGCCCTGCCACATCGGCAATCTGGTCAAGGGTCGCGCCCCGGAAGCCGTGCAATGAGAAGACCTCAAGCGCCGCGTCCAGAATGACCTCGCGGTTCTTCTGCTGGATGCGGGAGCGGGGACGGGCTTTGGAGGGCATATGAAACCTGTGACCGGATAAGCGCCTTGGGAATAGCCCGCGGGCACCAGTCAGGTCAAACCCTTCGCGTCCAGCATTGAATGAAGCGGCCCTTGCACGCAGGGACAAGGGCCGCGATGACGAACGGAGGAGCCGAAGCCGTGACACCGTGCAGACCCACGGCGTTGTCGGCAACTTTCTTGACGTCCCCTATTGCACCAGTTGCATCATGCCCCAAGGCAGGACAGTGACCGAGGCCACGATGATCAGCAAGGCGCGCTTCAATCCGACGAACATCTTGATCTCCCTGAGAGTTTGCACTGAGAAAATAGGATTGGATCCGGTCCCTGCAAGGGGGGCAGGATGACGCGCCCCCTGTGCACGGCGACCGTTCTGGTTGACGATGACCGCGTCCGGGTGACCCGTTTCGATTTCCTCCCGGGTGCCGAGACCGGCTGGCACCGACACGGGCATGACTATGTCATTGCTGCGGTAACCGAGTGCACCATGATGCTGGAAGAACCGGGCGGCACGACCCGATCGGTTCTGGTCCCGTCGGGCACCGCCTATCGGCGCGATGAAGGGGTCGAGCACAACGTTATCAATGGCGGCCACTCCCCGATGACCTTTGTCGAGGTTGAGCTGAAGACTGTCGGAACACCATAGGTCAGGCAGGACCGGCCTTGGGGACCAGAATTTCGGGTCAGCCTGCCGATAAGACCCCAATTCCGCGCATCACCAGCTTGTGGTCCTCGACCTGGGGCAGGCCCGAGACTGTGGCGACGGCCACGATCCCAACGCCCTTGACGCGGATGGGCACCGCGCCGCCGCTGTCGGCATAATCGGTCAAGGGCAGACCGTGCCGGTCCAGGGTCTCGCCCTTGGTCTTGTTTCGCTGGCCAATGAGCAGGGACGGCAGCTGGAACTTCAGCGCGGTGTTCGACTTGCGCCTTGCCCAAAGGTCGTTCAGCGGCGCTGAACCCGGCAGAGCGGCGTGGAACAGTGTCCGGTCGCCCGTGCGGATATTGATGACGACGGGCATCTTCTCTGCCAAGGCAAGGTCGCAAAGAATGTGCCCAAGGCGCATGGCTTCCGTCTCGTCGAACTTGGCCAGGTCAATACTGGCGAACTCGGCCTCAATGTCTTCGATCTGCATATTCTGTCCCTAGATCGCCCCTATGCCTCGCAGGACCATGTCTTTCACACTGGCCTTTGCGTCTCGCCATTCTTTGTCGGACAGCGGCCTACCGTCATTCAGCGTTTGGATCTGATGGCCGAAGTCCGCATAGTGCTGAGTCGTGGCCCAAAGCATGTACAGAAGGTGGCGCGGGTTGATCGGCGCCATCTTCCCCTCGTCGATCCAGCGCTGGATCACAGCGATCCGCCCGTCCGTCCAGTCGCGCAGCGTTGTCTCCAGATAGTCCTGGATCACCGGCGCGCCGTGCATCACCTCAGAGGCCCAGACCTTCGAGCCATGCGGGTGGGTGCGGCTGATGTCCATCTTGGCGTCGATATAGGCGCCGATGCCTTCCACCGGCCCCGGCGCATCGTCGAAGCTTGATGCCGCATCCAGCCAGATCTCGAAGATCTGCTGCACCACGCGGCGGTAAAGGTCTTCCTTGGTGGCGAAGTAATAGTGCAGGTTGGCCTTCGGCAGCCCCGCCATGTCGGCGATCAGCTGCATGGTCGCACCGCCGAACCCGGCCTCGGCAAAGACCTTTTCCGCCGCTTCCAGGATCGCCCGCTCGTTCTCGCGCCGGATATCCGTGCGACGGCCGGGCTTCAGGCGGGAAATCTGGGCATCGCCGGACATCGGTATCCTGATTTTTGTTGACCGTCTGGTCAGGTTGTGGTCGCCTTCACCTTGACCATACGGTCAGGAAATGAGTCGCGGCAAGGGGCAGGATGGTCCCGCCGTTTCGGGGAGCAAGCGATGCCAGCCACCGGGGATAACCTGCGGATCAATCTTGCGCGCCTGTGGGACAGCCTTGAGGAAATGGCCAAGATCGGCCCCGGCGTTGCAGGCGGCTGCAACCGGCAGACCCTGACCGATGCGGATGGTGAAGGCCGCCACCTGTTCCAGCGCTGGTGTCAGGCGGCGGGCATGTCGATGGGCGTCGACACCATGGGCAATATGTTCGCCACGCGCGCCGGGACGGACCCGTCGGCGCTGCCGGTCTACATGGGCTCGCATCTCGACACCCAGCCGACGGGCGGGAAGTATGATGGCGTCCTCGGCGTCCTTGGCGCGCTGGAGGTGGTCCGGACGCTGAACGACATGGGCGTGAAGACCAGGCACCCGATCGTGGTGACGAACTGGACGAACGAAGAGGGCGCGCGCTTTGCGCCGGCGATGCTCGCCAGCGGTGTCTTCGCGGGGATCCACACCGAAGAGTATGCCAAGTCCCGCAAGGACCTCGACGGCAAGGTCTTCGGCGAGGAGCTGGCCCGCATCGGCTGGGTCGGCGACGAAAAGGTCGGCGCGCGGAAGATGCATGCGATGCTGGAACTCCACATCGAACAGGGCCCGATCCTCGAGGCCGAGGGCAAGGACATCGGCGTCGTGACCCATGGACAGGGCCTCTGGTGGCTGGAGATCACGCTGACCGGCAAGGACGCCCATACCGGATCGACCCCCATGAACATGCGGGTCAACGCGGGCCTCGGCATGGCGCGGATCACCGAACGCGTCCACCAGATCGCGATGAGCCACCAGCCGAACGCCGTGGGCGCGGTGGGGCAGGTGAAGGTCTTCCCAAACTCGCGCAACGTGATCCCGGGACGCGTGGTGTTCACGGTCGACATCCGGTCGCCCGAACAGGCCAAGCTCGACGCGATGAAGGCCGAAGTCATCCGTGCCGCCCATGCGGTGGCGAAGGAGCTGGGGCTGGGGTGTGAGATCGAGGACGTGGGCCACTTCGACCCCGTCACCTTCGACCCCGGCCTCGTGAAGATCGTCCGGCAAAGCGCTGAAAAGCTGGGCTATTCCCACATGGATGTCGTCTCGGGCGCCGGCCACGACGCCTGCTGGATCAACCGCGTCGCCCCCACGGTGATGGTGATGTGCCCCTGCGTGGACGGGCTGTCGCACAACGAGGCCGAGAAGATCAGCCCCGAATGGGCGGCAGCGGGGACGGATGTGCTCCTGCACGCGGTGCTTGAGGTGGCGGAGGTGGTGGGGTGATACCCGCAATTTCCCAGAATCAAGAAGGTGGATGGATGCCTATATCTTTCTTTAGGAAAGAACCTGCGCATTTCAAGAAATCGACTGCTGTCTACCTGCATCGGCTCGAAGATCGAGCGCTTGTCGCAACCCATATGTGGGACGAGTACGCCTCAGAGGTCGAAGGGGGTGTGTCGGAGGGTAGGATTTCGGATCGAGTTGCACTGGGTTCCATGATCGCCGAGGGGTTCGACTGTTGTTTCTTCGCCAAAAGACACCCGGAAGAATTGCGTAGGAAACCCACTGATTGGCCAGCTTTCAAGGCGTCTGGAGAAAAGACAGTTCGACGGTTCGAGGAAAACTGGGTCCGCTACACTGTATCGTCCCTGATCGGGGCACCCCAAGCCATACTCATCTTTAGCCCGACGCTCCACGACGTAGGCTACCTCAGTCGTAGCATCAACTTACCATCCAAGAGACTTGCGAAGCAGGACTTTGAAACGGGGTCCCAGGTTGCGACGTTCCACCGTTACTTCCTGGCCGTCGAGCAAGTCCCGGTACCAAAAGAAGTCTCCCCTGAGTCTAGCGGCCACGAGAGGAAAAACTCATGACCACCATCATCAAGAACGGCACCGTCGTCACCGCCGACCTTACCTATAAGGCCGATGTGCGGGTGGAGAACGGGGTGATCACCGAGATCGGGCAGGGCCTCAAAGGCGGGACCGAGCTTGACGCGACCGGCTGCTATGTGATGCCCGGTGGGATCGACCCGCATACGCATCTGGAGATGCCCTTCATGGGCACCTACTCGGCGGATGATTTTGAAAGCGGCACGCGGGCGGCGCTGTCCGGCGGGACCACGATGGTCGTCGACTTCATCCTTCCCGGTCAGGGTCAGGACCTGATGGATGCGGCCAAGGCGTGGCACAACAAGTCCACCCGCGCGACCTGCGATTACTCCTACCACATGGCCGTCACCTGGTGGGGCGAGAAGGTCTGGCAGGGGATCGAGGACTCGGCCAAGGCAGGGATCACCAGCTTCAAGCATTTCATGGCCTACAAGGGCGCCTTGATGGTGAACGACGACGAGCTTTTCAACTCCTTCCGCCGGGTGGGGGATGTGGGCGGTCTGGCGATGGTCCATGCCGAGAACGGCGATGTGGTGGCGGAACTGACGGCGAAGCTTCTGAAGGAAGGCAACACCGGCCCCGAGGGCCACGCCTATTCCCGCCCGCCGCAGGTGGAGGGCGAGGCCACCAACCGCGCGATCATGATCGCCGACATGGCGGGGGTGCCGCTGTATGTCGTCCACGTCAGTTGCGAGGACGCGCATGAGGCGATCCGGCGCGCCCGCCAACAGGGCAAGCGCGTCTGGGGCGAGCCCTTGATCCAGCACCTGACGCTGGACGAAAGCGAATACTTCCACCCCGACTGGGACCACGCCGCCCGCCGCGTGATGTCGCCGCCCTTCCGCAACAAGCAGCATCAGGACAGCCTCTGGGCGGGGCTGATGAGCGGGTCACTCTCGGTGGTCGCAACGGACCATTGCAGCTTCACGACGGAACAGAAACGGTTCGGGTTGAAGGACTTCTCGAAGATCCCGAACGGCACGGGGGGGCTGGAGGACCGGATGCCGATGCTCTGGACCCACGGGGTGGGCACGGGCCGCCTGACGCCGAATGAATTCGTCGCCGTAACCTCAACCAATATCGCGAAAATCCTGAATTGCTACCCGAAGAAGGGGGCGGTTCTGGTGGGGGCGGATGCGGACCTGGTGGTCTGGGACCCGGAGAAGACGAAGACGATTACCTCCGGCAAGCAGCAGTCGAAGATCGACTACAACGTCTTTGAAGGTCACACGGTCAAAGGCCTGCCACGCTTTACCCTGACCCGCGGCCATGTTGCCATCCACGACGGCGAGGTCCGGACCCAGGAAGGCCACGGCAAGTTCGTCGCCCGCGAGGCCCGCCCGGCCGTCAACCGCGCGCTGACCCAGTGGAAGGACCTGACCGCCCCGCGGCCCGTGGAGCGGACGGGCATTCCGGCGACCGGGGTGTGATCGGTGACAGTTGAGCAACGGGCGTTCCTGATCCGCGCGACCAAGCTCACTCTGGTGACAATCTTTGCCTATGCTTGTGCATCCATGGTCGCTGGTATGGGCGTTTCCACTACAATCTCTGTACTTAGAGACCTGCCGCTGCATCTTTCGAGGGTGTTGGACATTCAATTGGCAGCCGTCGCTGGAGCGTTCGCGCTGCCGTTTGTGATGATCGCAAAATCTATCATGTTTCTTGGCGGCTCTGAGGGCGCCGTTAAACATGCAATTGCTGGGTTGGTCGTAGGACTGAGCGCGTCAGTCCTGTTCATCGGGCAAATTGAGCCCGCCATGAACCTTGGCTTCGCGCTAGCAGGGCTTCTGGCGTCCCTGACCTACCTTGGGGCAAGGAACCTTGGGCGCAGGGTCGTGCGATGGTAGACGGTGTCCAGTATTCGGCGTCGCGCTCAGGGTTCTCCCGGCTCGGACTCCTCATCATCGGCGGGAGGACGGAAGGTGACCACGGGGGCACGGAAGTCGATGTCGTCCAGGTCCTCGGGCGCGGGGGCGAAGGCGAGGGTCGTCTGCAAGTCGCTGAAAAGCATGGCGGTCCTCCGGTTTCGGATGAGGTGGGGACGGGGCGCGGCGGGTACAAGGGTGGCACGGTGTCGCAACGGGAATGTGAAGGAATGTGGGCTTGAAGGACACGATGAACGCCACGACCCCGGTGATCGAGGCTAAGGGCCTGAACCTGGTCTTCCAGACGGCGGACGGGCCGGTGCAGGCGTTGAAAGATGTCAACCTGACGATCAATCAGGGGGATTTCGTCAGCTTCATCGGCCCAAGTGGTTGCGGGAAAACGACTTTCCTGCGGGCAATTGCGGCCTTGGAACATCCGACGAGCGGCACGTTGACCGTGAACGGAATGTCACCGGATGAGGCGCGTAGGCGCCGGGCCTATGGCTATGTCTTCCAGGCAGCGGGGCTTTACCCTTGGCGGACGATTTCCGGAAACATCAAGCTTCCCCTTGAAATCATGGGGTTTTCCAAGGCCGAGCAGGAGGAGCGGACCGCGCGGGTGCTGGAGCTGGTGGAGCTGAAGGGCTTTGGCAAGAAGTTCCCCTGGCAGCTGTCGGGTGGCATGCAGCAGCGGGCCAGCATCGCCCGGGCGCTGGCCTTTGATGCGGACATCCTTCTGATGGACGAACCCTTTGGCGCGCTGGATGAGATTGTTCGCGACAGGCTGAACGAAGAGGTCCTGAAGCTTTGGGCGCGCACCGGCAAGACCATTGGATTCGTGACACATTCCATCCCGGAGGCGGTGTATCTGTCGACGAAGATCGTGGTCATGTCGCCGCGTCCGGGGCGGATAGCCGATGTGATCGACAGCCCCCTGCCGAAGGAGCGCCCGCTGGATATCCGCGACAGCCGCGAGTTCATCGAGATCGCGCACAGAGTGCGGGAGGGCCTTCGGGCCGGGCATCATGAAGATTAGGTTAAGCATATGGGATCTGTATGGCATGCGTCTGGCATCGGTACAGACGCTTTTCCGCCTTGGCAAAAGGGGACGGGAGTGAGCGTCCATGCCCAAATCCCCGCCCGCCACCCCAAACCTGCCGCCCCCGACGCGGGCGCAGGTCTGGGCCGAGTTCCTGAAATGGGCGGTTGGGGTGCCGGTGGTCGTTGGGGTTGCGCTTGGGCTGATCTGGCTGGCCTATTGGGCCACCGGCAGCGCCGGCATGATGCTACGGACCGAGTACGAGATCGGGACTATTGTCATGTGGCTGGGGCTGATCATGCTGATGTACCCCGTGGCGTTGGTCTTTCTGGTCTGGGACCTGCGCGACGGGTTGCGCGCCATCCGCGACTGGGACGCAATGACACCCGAGGCGCAGGCCGCCGCTCTTGCGGACGGCAAGGCTGCAGCAGCCGCATCGCCCAGGCGGCGATCGCGGAAGAAGGGGTAAGGGCATGAGCGCCGGGTTGTTCCTCTGGCTCGCAGGCGCGATGGCGGCTTTCATCACCGGGAACGCGGTGCTGCGGGCCTATGTCGCCTCGTCGCAGGTGCCGGTGCTGATCGGGGCGCTGGTGCTGTTTACCATCGGCAATCTGATGATGGTGCGACTGATGCGGGAAAGCGGGCTGGCCGTGGCCATTTCGGTGTCCTCCATCGTGCAACTGGTTGTGATCGGTCTGGTGGCCTGGTTCATCTTTGGCGAGCGGCCGACGGGCCTGCAGATCGCCGGAATGGCGCTGGGGGTGGTGGCGGTGGCGATGATCGCCTGGCCGGTGGAGGCGAAGGGATGAGCCGTGCTTTGCCCGTTCTTACCGTTCTGGCCGGGATTGTTGTCCTGTGGTACGCGGCGGCGGTTTGGATGAATGCAACCTGGGTCTATGATCAGGCCGAACGGGCGGGAACCTCTGTTGCGTTCCGCGACATGGTGGCCGAGACGATGACCCAGGAACGCCCGCTGTTGCCGCCGCCGCATCAGGTGGGGGCTGAGCTGTGGAAGGGCCTTTTCGGACAGGCGGTGACCTCGAAACGCAGTCTGGTCTACCACGCCTTTGTCACCTTCAAGGGCACGATGATGGGCTTTGGCCTTGGGATTGCCTTTGGGGTGCTTTTGGCCATGGCGATTGTCCGGTTCCGTGCCGTCGACATGAGCGTGATGCCCTGGGCAGTGATCAGCCAGACCATCCCGATCGTGGCGCTGGCCCCCATGATCATCGTCGTCTCCAGCCAGTTGGGGCTGACAGGCAGGGATGTGCCTAAGGCGATCATCGCGGCGTATCTCAGTTTCTTCCCGGTACTGGTCAGCATGGTGAAGGGCCTGCGCAGCCCCGATCAGATGCAGCTTGACCTTCTGAAGACCTATGGGGCGGGGGAATGGGCGACGTTTCTGAAATTGCGGCTCCCGGCCTCGATGCCCTATTTCTTTGCCTCGCTGAAGGTGGCGGTGGCGGCGTCGCTGGTGGGGACGATCGTCGGCGAACTGCCGACCGGGGCGATCGAGGGGCTGGGGGCGCGGATGCTGATCGGCTCGCAGTTCGGTGAGCCGTTGATCATGTGGGCAGCCCTGTTCGCGGCGGCGATCCTGGCGGGTCTGCTGATCCTTGTCGTGGGCTTCGTTGAACGCCTGGCGCGGCGACGCATGGGGGTGCCGGGATGAGCGCGCTTTGGCTTGCAGTGGGGTTCTGGCTGGCAGCGTGGGCGCTGAACGTCTTGCTGGCCGGAAGCTTCCTGGCAAGGACACGGGCGGGCCGTGCGCTGGTGCCGCTGCTCTTCGGGGTTGCGGTTCTGGTCCTGTGGGAAGGGCTGGTACGAGGGTTGAACGTCGCACCAGTGATCCTGCCAGCGCCAAGCGTGATTGCAGCGAAGATCGGGGCTGAATTGCCAGTGCTTTGGCAGGATTTCGCACAGACGATCCTGAAAGGCGCGATCCCGGGCTTTGTGATCGGGGCCGGGGCCGCCTTTGTAACCGCCATTGCCATCGACCGCTCGCCGTTCCTGCAACGGGGGCTTCTGCCCATCGGCAACTTTGTCGCCGCCTTGCCCATCGTCGGCCTCGCACCGATCCTGGTCATGTGGTTCGGGTTTGACTGGCAGTCGAAGGCGGCGGTCGTGGTGGTCATGGTGTTCTTCCCGATCCTTGTGAACATCGTGGCGGGCCTTCAGTCGAGCGAGCGGATGCAGCGCGACCTGATGGCGACCTGGGGGGCGAGTTACTGGCAGACCTTGTGGAAACTGCGACTGCCTGCAGCGATGCCCTTCATCTTCAATGGGCTGAAAATTGCATCGACTTTGGCCCTGATCGGGGCCATCGTTGCCGAATTCTTCGGCAGTCCGGTCTACGGCATGGGCTTCCGCATCTCGAC
Source organism: Tabrizicola sp. (assembly GCA_025458105.1). Classification (GTDB taxonomy): domain Bacteria; phylum Pseudomonadota; class Alphaproteobacteria; order Rhodobacterales; family Rhodobacteraceae; genus Tabrizicola. Next base: position 37,949 of record JALOTD010000001.1, read on the forward strand.
TGAGGTGGGGCGGCTTGGCCTGGACATGGTTTGGGCCACGATTGCGGTCGCGGCTCTGGCGGGGTCGGTCTTCTATGGGCTGATCACGCTGATCGAACGGTGGGTGACCTTCTGGCACCCCTCGCAACGGCATTAACAAAGGCCCCGGGGTGGGCCCAACATGGGAGACGACTATGAAGAGACTTCTGACTGCTGCCTTCCTTGCGGCGGTGGGCACCGGCGCACAGGCCGAGGATGTGACGCTGCAGCTGAAATGGGTGACCCAGGCCCAGTTTGCGGGCTATTACGTGGCCCAGGCGAAGGGGTTCTATGAAGAAGAGGGCCTGAACGTCACCATCCTGCCGGGTGGGCCGGATATTGCGCCGACCCAGGTGATCGCGGGCGGCGGGGCTGACGTGATCGTGGAGTGGATGCCGGCCGCTCTGGCCGCGCGCGAAAAGGGCCTGCCGCTGGTGAACATCGCGCAGCCCTTTGCGTCGTCGGGGATGATGCTGACCTGCCTGAAGGAATCCGGGATCACAACGCCCGCTGACTTTGCCGACAAGACGCTGGGTGTCTGGTTCTTTGGGAATGAGTATCCGTTCCTGAGCTGGATGTCGCAACTTGGGCTGGCGACGGACGGCTCTGCTGGGGGGGTGACAGTGCTGAAGCAGGGCTTCAACGTCGATCCGCTGCTGCAGAAGCAGGCGGCCTGCATCAGCACCATGACCTACAACGAATACTGGCAGGTCATCGACGCCGGGATCACCGAGGATCAGCTGGTGACCTTCAAGTATGAAGACCAGGGCGTCGCCACTCTGGAAGACGGCCTTTATGTGCTGGAAGATCGTCTGGCCGACCCGGCCTTCCAGGAGACGATGGTCAAGTTCGTGCGCGCGAGCATGAAGGGCTGGAAATATGCCGAGGCGAATTCTGATGAAGCCGCGATGATCGTGCTGGAGAATGACCAAACCGGGGCGCAGACCGAAAACCACCAGAAACGGATGATGGGCGAAATTGCCAAATTGACTGCCGGATCGAACGGTGCGCTGGATGTGGCCGCGGCGGAACGGACGGTGGCATCGCTGCTGGCGGGCGGGTCGGACCCGGTTATCACCAAGGCGCCGGAAGGGGCCTGGACCAGCATGATCACGGACAAGGCGCTGGCGAACTGATCGCATTGCGCATCGACCGGGGCGCCGTCCGCAAGGCCGGCGCCCCTTGCTTAGCGGCAGCCCGGCCTTTGCGCGACAGTCGATCCTGCTTGACGAAACACGCGATTTCTCTGACCTTTTCTGCGTCAATTTTGCCAGGAGTTTCCTTATGAAGCCGTTTTCTGCGCTGGCCGTTACAGCCCTGATCGCCCTTTTGCCCGTCGCTGCCCAGGCCCAGGACTGGACAGGACCATATGTCGGGGTAACGCTTGGCCATGGCACGGGTGACGTCACTAACCCGCTGACAAGCACCTTCGACCTTGGCGGCGAGGCCTATGGTCTTTACGCGGGGTACCTGTACCAGAACGGCAGCCTGGTCTATGGTGGCGAGCTTGCCTATCAGAGTGCGGCCGTCGACCTGGACGCGCTGCCGGGGCAGGGCTTCGACCAGTTGGTCGACCTCAAGGGGCGTCTCGGCTATGCGGCGGGGCCGGTGCTGTTCTACGGCGTTCTGGGATACTCCTCGAACCGCTACGCAATTCCCGAAGGCACAAGCCGCGGCGATGGTCCGGCGTTTGGTCTCGGGCTGGACTATCAGCTGTCAGAGCGGGTCATGTTGGGGGCAGAGTACATGAGCCGCAGCATGAAGAACGGCCTGTCGGGCGGGGTCAACCCGGTTGAGAGTGACATCTCCACCCTGTCGGTCCGCATGGCGTTGCGCTTCTGAAGGACGGCGGCGCCCGTCTGGCAGGTTTGCCCATTTGTAAAGTTTGACAAGGCCTGTAAAGCTTGCGGCCGGAGGTTTCAGATGCCGCTGTCCGCCCTGACCGGAACCCGCTTGCGTGAGCGCCGTCTTGCCCTTGGCTTTAGGCAGGCCGATGTGGCAGGGGCGATCGGCATTTCGGCGAGCTACCTGAACCTGATCGAGCACAATCGGCGCAAGGTGACGCCCGAGGTGCTGGATCGTCTGGCCACCCGGCTTGATATCGACCGAACCGCCCTGATCGAGGGCCGCGAGGGCGCCCTGGTCGAGGATCTGCGCGCCGCCGCTGCCCGCGCCGCGCCCTCTGGCGCTGAAATCGACCGGCTTGATGATTTCGTCGGTCGCTTCCCGGGCTGGGCGGGCCTTCTGGCGCACTTGCACACCCGGACACAAACACTGGAACGCGCGGTCGAGGCGCTGAACGACCGGATGAGCCACGACCCGTTTCTGTCGCAATCCCTGCATGAGGTGCTTTCGTCGTTGTCCTCGGTCCGGGCCACAGCGGCGATCCTGGCCGAAACGCCGGATTTGCCCGAGGACTGGGCCGAGCGCTTTCATCGGAACCTGCATCATGACAGCGAGCGCCTGGCAGCCGGAGCCGAAGCGCTGGTGGCCTATCTCGATTCGGGAAGTGCCATAGCAGAGCAGGGCATCGCCGCCCCTCAGGAAGAAGTGGAGGAATGGTTGACCGGGCGCGGCTGGTCAATCAGCGACGCCGAAGCCGCAACCGGGCTGGCCGAAGAGATCGAGGGCCTTGCGTCCGCCGCAGCCCGCAGCCTTGCGCGGGATCATGTTGCCCGTGCCGCAGCCGATGCCAAGGCCCTGCCAGAGGCGGTTCTGGCCAAGGCGCTTGCGGAATTCGGCCCGGACCCGGTGACGCTTGCGGCGCGCTGTGGTGTCGATCCGATGGTGGCGTTGCGGCGGCTGGCCACGGTGGCAGAAGTCTCAGCGGGTCTGGTGATCTGCGACGCCTCGGGGACGATGACCTATCGCAAGCCGGCGGCCGGATTTCCCTTGCCAAGGTTCGGTGCGGCCTGTCCCCTTTGGCCACTTTATGCGGCCCTTGCGCGCCCGTTGCAGCCCATCGAGGCGCGTGTCGAGGTGGCCGGGCAAGCCGGTCGAAGGCACCGGGTGATTGCCATTTCAACCTTGCGTCACCCGCAGGGTCTGCGCGGCCCGGAACTTCGGGAGGCAGGCATGTTGATCCTGCCCGATACCGAAGATGGTCCCGTGCTTGAAGTCGGGTCCAGTTGCAGGGTTTGCCCGCGCAGCGCTTGCCTTGCCCGTCGCGAGCCATCCATTCTGAGCGCAGACGTCGAAGCCCCGGTCTAGCGGCACAGTGGCCGTGCGTCAGCATCGCGGATCAGGCTGGCGCCCCTGAGCAAATGTTCGGTTGCAAGGGAAGTTTTGACATGGGCGTGCTCTCGGCTGATAGTAGGCGGGAGGGCGGCGCAAGTTCGCCGGGGGGAACCAGTGTCGGGTCACGTACTCCTCATCGAGGATGAGCCCAACATCGCCGAGGCGATGCGCTTTCTGCTGACGCGGGAAGGCTTCCGGATGAGTCATCTGTCCGAGGGCGACGAAGTCCTGGCGCGGATCCGCAGCGACCGTCCCGACCTGGTGATCCTGGACCATATGTTGCCCGGGATGTCCGGCCTGGAAATCCTGCAGGCACTGCGGGCCGATCCCGATACCCGGACCTTGCCGGTGATGATGCTGACTGCGCGCGGACGGGACCGCGAGCTTGCCGAAAGGGCCGGGGCGGACCGGTTCATTTCCAAGCCGTTTTCCAACGCTGAGATCCTGGCCGAAGTGCGGGCCATGACGGGGCGCTGATGGCCCGCCCGAAGTCACCGCCGGTCTTCCTGGGTCGGACCCTGTACCGGCGCAGGCGCTTGCGTGACGCCGCGAGGCTGCTGCCGGTGGTCGGCGTGCTTCTGCTGCTGTTGCCGCTCCTGTGGGTGTCGGATGTCGAGGTTCGCCTTGGCTCTGGGGAAGTCGTCTATTTCTTCGTGGTCTGGCTGGCCCTGATCGGCCTGGCGGCGGCCTTTGCCCCGGGCCTGACGCGCGGCGACAAGGCCGACGATCAGGAGGAGGACTGACATGCCATTCAACCTGCTTGTCGCGTCCTGTCTGCTTTACGTCATCTTTCTGTTTGCCGTGGCGTTTCTGGTCGAGCGCCGGGCACATCTGGGCCGCTTGGGGTGGTTGCGCTCGCCCCTTGTCTACACGCTATCGCTGTCGATCTATTGCACGGCGTGGACCTTTTACGGGGCGGTCGGCTATGCGGCGCGCTCGGGCCTGGAATTCCTGACGATCTACTTTGGCCCGACGCTGGTCTTCATTGGCTGGTGGTGGCTTTTGCGCAAGCTCGTCCGGATCGGGCGCGAGTATCGTGTTACTTCGATCGCCGATCTGATCTCGTCGCGGTTTGGGAAGTCGAACACCCTGGGGGTGATTGTCACCCTGATCTGTGTGGTGGCGGCCACGCCCTACATCGCGCTGCAGTTGCAGTCGGTCGTCCTGTCCTTTGGTGTCTTTGCCAGTGCCACGCCCGACGGGCAGGCCCCGCCTGACCCGGAACAAACGGCGATCTGGGTGGCGGTCGGACTGGCCTTGTTCACCATCCTTTTCGGGACGCGCAACCTGGATGCCAAAGAGCAGCACCATGGCATCGTCACGGCGATTGCGGTGGAGGCAGTCGTGAAACTTGTGGCGCTGCTGGCGGTCGGGGCTTTCGTTGTGTGGGGTCTTGCTGGTGGGGTGTCCGAGATCATTGCCAAGATCGATGCCGCGGACCTCGCCGCCTGGCAAGTTCAGCCGGGACGCTGGACCGGGCTGATCTTCCTGTCTGCCGTGGCAGTCATCACCTTGCCGCGCATGTTTCAGGTCCTGGTGGTCGAGAATGCCGACGAAGGTCATCTTGCCCGCGCCAGCTGGGCCTTTCCGCTGTACCTTCTGGCCATGAGCCTGTTCATCGTGCCGATCGCGGTGATCGGCCTAGAACGGATGCCTGCAGGCGCCAATCCGGACATGTTCGTTCTGACGCTGCCCTTGTCGGAAGGGCAGGGCGGACTTGCGATGCTGGCGTTTCTTGGCGGTTTCTCCTCGGCCACGTCCATGGTGATCGTCGAGTCAATTGCTTTGGCCACGATGATTTCAAACCACATCGTGATTCCGCTTTGGCTGCACCTTCGCCCCAGTGCGGCACGGGGCGATGACTTGCGGTCGGTGGTTCTGACAGCACGCCGTCTGGCCATCGCGGGGGTGCTTGCGCTGGGGTACGGCTATTATCATGTCTCGGGCGGGTCTGCAGCTCTGGCGGCCATTGGTCTGATTGCGTTTCTGGGCGTGGCGCAGATTCTGCCGGCGCTGATTGGCGGGTTGTTCTGGCGGGGGGCGACGCGGATCGGGGCGATGGCGGGCCTTCTGGTGGGCTTTGCGGTCTGGGCCTACACATCGTTTTTGCCTTCGTTCGGCCCCGGCGCTGTGCTGAGCGAGTCCGTCTTCACCCAGGGCCTGTTCGGTCTTTCCTGGCTGCGCCCCCAGGCCCTGTTCGGGACCGAGGCGATGGACCCCTTGACCCATGCCCTGTTCTGGTCGCTTGTCCTGAACGCCACAGCCTTCTGTCTGGGATCGCTTCTGACGTTTCCCGGTCCCGTGGAGCGTTTGCAGGGCGCGGCTTTCGTCAATGTGTTTGATGGGGGCGCCGGTCCGCAACGCTGGGCGCGTGGTCAGGCCGAACCTGAAGCGCTGCTGACCATGGCGCAACGCATCCTGGGCGAGGACGCGGCGCTGACGCTGTTTCAATCAGCGGCGCGCGACCAGGGGAAAGAGGGATTTCTGCCGGACCCGACGCCTGCTTTTCTGGATTCGCTTGAAGGACGCCTGTCAGGCTCGGTCGGGGCGGCCACCGCTCATGCGATGATCAGCCAGCTTGTCGGCCGCGCGACCGTCTCGGTCGAGGATCTGATGGCTGTGGCCAGCGAGTCCGCCCAAATTCTGGAATATTCCGCACAGTTGGAGGCGCGCGAGGCGGAACTGACGCGGACCGCTGGCGCCCTGCGCGAAGCGAACGAGAAGCTGACCCAGCTTTCGATCCAGAAGGATGCTTTCCTGTCCCAGATAAGCCACGAACTGCGCACGCCAATGACGTCGATCCGCGCCTTTTCCGAGATCCTGACAGAAGGTGACCTGCCGCCCGACATGGTGGTAAAGTACGGCAAGATCATCCATGACGAGGCCAAGCGGCTGACGCGGCTGCTGGACGATCTTCTGGACCTCAGCGTTCTGGAAAATGGTACCGTGCAATTGAATCTGACCCTGGCCAGCCTGCAGCAGATGCTGGATCATGCGCTGACGGCCGCGCGGCAAACCCGGCCGGAGCGCAGCTTCACGATCCAGCGAGATTTGCCATCGGAGGCAATCTACTTGAAAACCGACTCTGATCGGCTGGTCCAGGTGTTCATCAACCTGATCTCGAATGCTCGCAAGTACTGCGACGCTGCCGACCCCGTCCTGCGGATTGCCGTGCGGCAGCGGGCCGGGCGGGTCACGATTGACATCATCGACAACGGAAGCGGAATTCCGAAGGACTCGCAATCGCTGATCTTCGAGAAATTTGCCCGTCTGACCGATGCCAACCGCGCGGGAGGCGCCGGGCTGGGGCTGGCCATCTGTCGCGAAATCATGACGAACCTTGGCGGGTCGGTCGCCTATCTGCCGGGACAGGGCGGGGCGGCCTTTCGGGTCACTGTGCCGTTGCGGCTTGAAAAGGCGGCTGCATGAGCGCTTGCCTTAACCCTTTGTGAAGATGCCGGGCGCTAGTCTGCCACTGACGCCACCGGAAAGCCGCGCATGTCCGACGTGATCCGCCGAAAGATCGACCTCGCCCGCCAGCCGCAGGCCGAAGGCGCGCCCGGGGCCGACCGGGGCTGGCGCCTGGCGCTGGCGCGTGCCGCCCGCGACGCCATGGCGTTGGATATGGACTTTCGTCGCCTGTCGGTCAGCCGTGTCAGCCTCTCCGAGGTGCTGGAGCTTGCGCCCGAGCGGGCTATGGTCGCCGTTCTGGATGGCCCTCGGGGTGCGCTCGGCGTCCTCATGCTGTCGCCTTTGGTCACCGCAACCCTGATCGAGATGCAGACCCTTGGCCGCCTGTCCCCGCAACCGCCACAACCGCGCAAGCCGACGCGGATCGATGCGGCGATGGTGGCGGGGGTGATCGACCGCGCCTTGACCGGACTGGATGAAGCCCTGGCCGAAGAGGCTGACCTGATCTGGGCGGGGGGCTTCCGCTATGCCTCACACCTTGACGACGTGCGGCCGCTTGGACTGATGCTTGAGGATGAGACGTATCGCGTCCTGTCGGCTGAGGTCGCCATGGGCGCAGATGGCCGGACGGGTGATGTCCTTTTGGTCCTGCCCGCCAATGGCCGGGGTGAACGTCCCGCTTCGGTTCAGGCGCAGCCGGTCGACACCGCGCCTCCCTTTTCAGCCGGGCTTGCAGCGCAGGTCATGCAGGTAGACTGTCGGCTGGACGCTGTGATCGGCCGCCTTGTTCTGCCGATCCGGCAGATTATGTCGCTGCAGGCAGGTGATGTCCTCAACCTTCCAGTGGCGTCTCTGGACGCAATCGCGCTGGAAACGGCAGACGGCGTTCCCGTGGCTCGTGCAAAACTGGGGCAAAACCGCGGCATGCGCGCGCTAAAGCTTTTAGCGACCGAGGCCGCAACGACCGCTGCCTCTGCTTCTGTCCCAGCGGTCACCGATCACAGTGCTGTTGCCTCTGTGCCCCCCGACTGGCGCGCCGCCGGTTGACCCTTCAGCCTGCCTTTGCCGCAAGTGCCTCGATCTGAGGCCGCAGATGATCCAGCTGATAGCCAAACCGGGCTGGCAGACCGACAAGCTCCTCAACGGGTCTGGTACCGGCCTGCGACAGTGCCCAGACGACCGAGCTGCGGTTGCCACTGGCACAGTAGGCAAAGACCGGTCCGGGTGAGGCAGCGATGGCAGCGCCTTGCACTTGCACATTCTCCATCGTCATCATCCCGCCGATCACTGGATTGAACACAAAACTCAGACCCAGGGCCTCGGCCGCAGCTTTCATGGTCTGGGCATGCAGAGTTGGCGGAATTTCCGCATCCGGCCTGTTGTCGATGACCGTCACATACCCTGCCGCCTTGATGGCTGCGAGATCCTCGGGCTGGATCTGGGGAGAGACGGCATACTCCGGCGTGATCGGGCGAATGTCCATGGATTGCGGCTTTCGTAAGGGGGCAGGTGCCAAGGGACAATAGTCGCAGGTCTGTCAAAGCGAAAGCGGTCACGTTGACTTGGGTCAAGGCGCCCGGCGGTAGTTTGCGCGATAGGTGCGGAACATCGATCAGGTAACTTGGACTGGACCATGAAGACGGGATTGGAAGCACGGCGGGCGCAACTCAAACAGCGACTAGGGGAACTAGGGCAGCGGCTGGAGGCCATCGAGGTGGAACTGGATTCGCACCAGACCCGTGATTGGGAAGATCTGGCGACCGAACGCGAAGGCGACGAGGTGCTGGAGGCGACAGGGATCGCCGGTTCCCATGAGATTGCCCAGATCCACGCTGCCTTGCGCCGGATCGATGCGGGCAGTTACGGCACATGCCAGCGCTGTGGCGAGGACATTGCCGAAGCCCGTCTGAACGCCATTCCGTGGACCCCCGTCTGCAGGAGATGTGCAAAATGAAACATCCGACACCCGCTGATCTTATCCGACAGGAGGCCGACCTGATCGAGGCCGGGCTACAGCTGCAAAGCCAAGGTCTGGACTTGCTTCTGGCGGAAATGCGCGCCTTGGCCAACGTGTTGCCGGGACAAGCGACACCTTCACGTTCGGACGCCGAAGTGGAGAGCGACTTCGACAACATGCCGGTCTGAGAGCAGCCATAAGCAAGCGTGCTTGCCATGCTCTGCGGTTTGGGCCTTAGATTGGCCAGGGGCGGACAGAGGCTGGGCGCATGGCCAGAGAGGTTGTGGGGAGCGAGGACCGTGACGGTGTCCGGGTCCTGACCTTGCGCAACCCGCCCTCGAATGCCCTGACCCAACGCCTGCGTGGCGCGCTGATCCATGCGGTGCGCGAAGTCGGGGCCAACGTGCGCCGGATCATCCTGTGTGGCGCGGGCCCGACCTTCAGCAGCGCGCTTGCACTGGAGGAAGATGTCAGCCACCCGACACTTGCTGAACTTTGTGCAGCCATTGAGGATTGTTCCGTCCCGGTGGTGGCTGTTCTGCAAGGGCTGGTCATGGGGGCGGGGGCCGAACTGGCACTGGCGGCTGCGCGGCGGGTTGCTGCCCCGGACACCCGGATTGCCCTGCCAGATATTGCCCTGGGCCTGTGCCCGGCCGGAGGCACGACGCGCCGGTTGCCAACCCTGATTGGGGCGGAGGCAGCTTTGAACCTTCTGCTATCCGGACGGGTGGTCGGGGCAGAAGAGGCAGCGCGGCTGGGTCTGGTCGACCGGGTTCAGGATGATCCGTTTGCCCTGGCCCTGCAAATGTCCGAGCCACACTTGGAGACTATGCCTGCAGGGCGATCCGGGGCGGCGTTCGCGGCAGCCGTGGCAGCGGCCCGGCGGCAGTATCCGCAAACCCTGCCGGCGGTCGGACGCATCATAGCCTGTGTCGAAGCCGCGGCACTCCTTCCTCGCGAGGCACATCAGGCTTTCGAGGATGTTGCGCGCGAAGACCTGGCCGCAAGTCCCGAGGCATCCGCCCTGCGTGCGGCCGCGCAAGCCGAACGTCGCGCCGCCGCCGTGCCGCAAGCGATGAGCCGCGACCCGCAGGACATGACCGACCGGATTGCGCTGCATGGGTCGGGATCGGGCCTGACGACAGTTGCACGGTTGGCTTTGCGGCAAGGAGTGGCCGTCGACTGGTGGCAAGCCGACGATGCGCAGCGCACGGCGACCCGGGCGGCCCTGCAGACTGGCCTCTCTGCCAAAGAGCTGTCACGCCTGTCGGACCGAATCGCGCAGTCGCTGGCTGCCGTGCATGTTCTGGCAGGGCAGGGGGACCCTCCGCCCGGCGCGCGGGCGGTTCTGGTTCTGGGCGGCGCCGACAACCATCTGGGGTTGGGACTGGCACCGGCGGGGCGACTTTGCGAGCTTGCGATGCCCCCCGGAACACCGGTCGAGGCCGTGGCCCTGACGATCGCAATGCTGCGCCGGATTGGTCTTTCGCCGCTGGTGGTTGGCCATCGACCTGGGCTGGGGGCAGCGGTAACCGCGGCCGGACGCGCGGCGCTGGCCCGACTGGCGCGCCTGGGCGTCGCGCATCGTGCCATTGGGACCGCGCTGTCGGGATTTGGTGCCCCGCCACCTGGTGGCTTGCAGGTCGCTGAAGCTGAAGCGTGGCAAATGACCGAAACCGAAATTCTGGCGCGCTGGCTGGGCGCCATGGCAAACGAAGGATTTCGGCTTCTGGATCAGGGCATTGCGCGGCGACCTTCAGACATCGATCTGGCCTTGTTTCAGGGCTGTGGTTTCCCGCGCTGGCGCTGCGGTCCGATGCATCTTGCCGATCGGCGCGGTCTTCTGGTTTTGCGGCATGACCTGCGCAGATGGGCAAATGACGACCCCATCTGGGCACCCGATCCGATGCTGGATCGCTTGATCGGCGATGGACAAAGGCTGTCAGACCTGGACCAGTCAGACCTAGTCTAACAGAATTCCCGCAACCACAAGACCAAGGCCAAGGGCGGACAGACCCAAAGCGGCCATGTTGATCGTCACAACCTGCTGCAATTCCGCACGCATGGCGGCCTCGTCCAGCCCGGATTTGCGCGCTTTCAGCGTCCGCAGCACGCAGTAGATCAGCCCCGCGATGCCGCCAAGGGTCATCGCCGCGCCTATCCAGATCAATGCCTGCATGCCAGTCTTCCCTCAGAGTGTCGGGACTGGCTATCCGCTCCGATCCTGCGGTGCAAGACCGTTGGTCGCACAGCGTGGCGATCGTGCTTGAACCCGGATGCTGCGGCAAGGTAGGAACCGCTGACCCGAAGCGACGAGGACCGAAGATGGCCGATGCGACCGACCCCTATGCCGTAACCGCTGACGAGCTGCGCCAGTTCATCGAACGCTACGAGCAGCTGGACGCCGAGAAGAAGGACGTCACCGAACAGCAGAAAGAGCTGATGGCCGAAGCCAAGGGCCGTGGCTACGACACCAAGGTCATGCGCAAGGTCATCGCGCTCCGCAAGCGCAAGCCGGACGAGATTGCTGAGGAAGAAGCCGTGCTGGAGATGTACAAGGCCGCGCTGGGGATGAGCTGACCAAAGGTTTACGCCTCGATCAGCGTGACGCCTGGCATCCGGCGGATGCGTTCGACATCCGCAAGATAGGCGTCAGTCAGTTCAGCCACGTACTCATCCGTCCAGCCCGGAATCGGCACTTCGACCTCCACCTTTTCCGGGCGGGCGAATTTTTCAAGGAAGGCCGTGACGATCCGCCGCCGCTGCGCAATGGATTGCGGCGGATGTTCGATGCAATAGGCCTTCATACGTGACAGGCCAATGTCGTTCATGATCATCGCCAAAAGCTCATCGGTGTCGATCAGTTCCGTCCCCGGCGCGTGGCCCGATACAGCCTGCAGCACTTCGGGCCAGATCAGCGGCGTTTCCTCGTCACACCAGAGGGTGATCGGAACGCCGGGATTGTGGCGCTGCAGCTGGCGCACCATCTCGGACCAGCGCAGCGACATGGGATCGACCGCCGACAGAATGTCCTTTGGGCTTTTCACGTTGATCAGCTGCTGCAGCGCCGGCAGAAAGGTTGCCGGATTGCGAATGGCCAGGTGAAACTCTGCCTCGATGTCCGGGAAAATCTGCGTGAAACCGCGCGCCCTTTCGCCAGCCACGTTGTAAAGCGTTCCCTGCAGAGCCCAGGGCGGAAAGCTGAGAAAGCTGTCCCAGGACAGGATCAGCCGCTCCGCCTCGTCCTCATCCATGATCTGGTCCAGGACAAGAGCCTGAGTCTCGGTAGAGGCGGCGCTTCCCTTCAGATCTTCCAGCGTGCTGCGCAACAGCCTGCGATAGCGGTTGGGCGATGGCACCGCGATTCCCTGCTGTGCCAGCACCCCGCGGTTTTTCAGAAGACACCGGACCAGACGGTCTTCGTCGGTGCAGTGGACGCCAAGATGATAGACGATGCGCATCGGGCCTGACTTCAATGGCTTCGCCAAAGGCGGGAAGCGCGGCGGACTATACGGGCTTTTCTGGACAGTTAAACCGCTTTCCGATATCGGCAGACGGATGACCGAGCGTTTCAGTCAACTTGCAGCCAAACCATCCCTTGTCCGGCTGGATTTCTGGACACTGGGGGCCATCGCACTGGCGATCCTCGTGCTGTCGCCCGTGGTTTCCATCGCCTGGATTGCCCTGACCCCGTCCGAGAACATCTGGCCTCATCTGATGGCAACCGTCTTGCCCCGTTATCTTGCGACAACGCTGATGCTCATGCTGGGGGTGGCCCTCCTTAGCGCCGTGATGGGGACCGGCGCGGCCTGGCTGATCAGCCAGTACCACTTTCCCGGTCGGGACTGGCTGGCCTGGGCTCTGTTCTTTCCGTTGGCGATCCCGGCCTATGTCGGGGCCTACGCATTGGTCGATTTCCTGGATTATGCCGGTCCTTTCCAGTCCGGCCTGCGGGCAGCCTTCGGATGGACAAGCGCGCGTGACTACTGGTTTCCAGAGACCCGCTCGCTTTGGGCAGCGATCCTGGTCCTATCCTTTGCGCTTTATCCCTACGTCTACCTCTTGGCACGGTCCGCCTGGCGCGAGATGTCGGGCAACACCTATGAAGTAGCGCGGGCCTTGGGGTGTGGTCCCTGGGCCATGTTCCTGCGAGTGGGTCTGCCGTTGGCCCGACCGGCCATCGCAGCCGGGGTGGCGCTTGCCATGATGGAGACGGTCGCGGACTACGGGACCGTGCAGCACTTCGGCGTACAGACGCTGACGACTGGGGTCTTCTCGACCTGGCTGAACGGGAACAATGCCGGGGGAGCGGCACAGATTGCCGGTGTAATTCTGGTCCTGGTGCTGCTCTTGATCGGGCTGGAACGGGCAGGGCGGGGCGGAGCGCGGTTCCACCGGTTGGGGCGGGCAGCTCGGCCCGTGGAGCGACAAGACCTGACCGGGATTCAACGCTGGCTGGCACTGCTTCTTTGCCTGATTCCCTTCGCAGGCGGGTTCGTGTTGCCGGTGGGGGTGATGTTGGCTCACGCCGCGGAAGCGCCCGAAAACTGGCTGGCTCCGGGGCTCGGGACGGCGTTGTGGAACACTTTGGTGGTCGGAGGGCTCGCGGCATTCGCAACAGTCGGGGCGGCGCTGTTTCTAGTCTATGCCCTGCGGATGACGCGGGCCGGGTTGGCGCGGGCGCTCTTGCCGGTCACGCTGATCGGCTATGCGGCACCAGGGGCCGTGCTGGCGCTGGGGTTGCTTGTGCCTCTGGCCGCCTTCGACCACTGGCTGGCCGATGGGGTCCAGGCGTTGACCGGCTGGGATCCGGGGCTGATGATAACGGGCACCGCCTTTGCCCTGGGCCTGGCCTATATGGTGCGGTTTTTCGGCATCGCTCAAGGCGCGCTGGATGCGGCCTATGGTCGGGTCACGCCCTCACTGCCCCTTGCCGCCCGGTCGCTGGGGCGGACTGCGGGTGGAACGCTTGGTGCGGTCTACCTACCGTTGATGCGCGGATCGGTCCTGACTGCGCTGCTTGTCGTCTTCGTCGACTGCGTGAAGGAGCTGCCCGCGACGCTGCTTCTGCGTCCGTTCAACTATAATACGCTGTCGACCCGGGTCTTCGAACTGGTGAGCCTGGAGCGTCTGTCCGAGGCTGCGCCGGCGGCTCTGTTGGTGATGGCGGTTGGCATGGTGGCGGTCTTCATCGTCGCGAGGGGCGAACGGGACTGAACCCTTGCACAGCCGAGGCCAGAGCGGTATCTGAACGTCAGGTGGCCCCTATAGCTCAGCTGGTAGAGCATCTGATTTGTAATCACCGTTCCGTATCTGGTGACGTTAAGCGAGAACTAGTGTCCACCTTGAATTTCAACGACTTACCTCGGTATGCTGGTTGCAGCGAGGAGTGACAACGCCCGACAACGAGTGAGCAACGCCGGTCAAAAACCGGTCAAACTCATCGGAGGGCACAATGCCACACCAGAAGCTTACGCAGGCCGTCGTCGACCGACTGCCGTTCTCTGACACGACCATCTGGTACCACGATCAGGAGCTTGCCGGGTTCAACCTGTCGGTCGGCCAGAAGAGCAAGACCTTCTACGCCGCCCACGAGTTCAAGGGGCGCTTCTTCAGGGTCAAGATCGGCCGGGCAGACGTCGTCCGCGTGAACGTCGCCCGCGACCTCGCCCGCAACGTCCTGATCCCGGAGATGCGCTCAGGGGTCGATCCGCGTTCGCTCTACTGGTCCGACCATGACGACACGCGGACGGAGGGTGCGCCCGAGGCGCGGACGATCCTGCAGGGCATCCGCATGTCAGACGAGAAGGCGGAGGGTGTCCTGCGTGGGCGTCGCCGCGTCGATGCTGACCGCGTGACGGTGGGGCAGGTGTGGGAGGCCTACGAGCAGGCGCACATCGCGAACCTGATCGAGAACAAGGGCACGGCGCAGGCTGCACGCGCGAGGAAGCACAAGACGGAGCAGCGGCGCTACCTTGGCGGGGCCGAACGCTACGGATCGGACGGGCCGTGCGCAGCGACCCTCGAACATCCTCGCGGGTGGTGGGATCGTCCTATCACTTCGATCACCCCAGAGGAGGTGTCCAAGACTTGGCGCACCCTCCAGGTGCAGCGTGGTCGCCGCACGGCGCAGCAGTTCATGATGGCCGCGAAGGTCCTGTTTCAGTTTGCCGTCGCCTCGGACGCCGTGCCCGTCACGCAGTCGCCCGTCTTCGTCGATGAGGGGTCGAACGGTCGCGGGTTGCCGAAGGGCTGGCAGACGCTGACGGCCAAGGAACCTGAACGCATCGACGACCTGCGCGCGTGGTGGCGGGAAGTGGACAAGCTGGACGTCGTTCCGAAGTCGGCGCTCAAGCTGATGCTTCTGACCGGTCTACGTCCGTCTGAGGCGCTGTCGCTGACCTGGGACCAGGTTGACCTCGAACGGCGGAAGATCGTCTTCGCGATGACCAAGACGACGGGGGCGCGGGAGGTCGCGTTGTCGTCGTGGTCGGTGAACCAGTTGAAGCGCCTCGAGCGGTTCGACGGGAAGCGCAACTTCGTGTTCTGCGGTCCCACGGGCGGAAGGTTGCACGAGCTTCCGAACATCAAGAACAAGGGGCGCACCTGGACGCCGAAACAGTGCAGAAAGGAGTGGCGGTCGTCTGCCACCGAAGCGGGCATCTCGTTCGAGCACGCAGAGCTTCAGATCGGACACAGCGTCGGGGCCGTCCAGGGGCGCTACATCGTGTCGCCCGACCTGTCCGCGTCCGTGCAGACGGTAGCCGACTTCATCATGCAGCGTGTGGAAGGTGCCGTCTGAGGTAGGCCCACCTTTCAGGATCACTTCGCCGCCTGTGCGACCTGCTTCGGATAGACGCGTAGTGACGCGCCGAGCTTGTGCGCAGGGAGGCGTTCTCCTCTCAGGACCCAGCAGACATCACAGGTCGGGAGGGCGTCAGCGAGGCCTCGGACAAGGGCATCTCGTTCGCCGAAGTAGATCAAGGCGTTCTGTCCGACGCGGCTCTTTTGGGTTATTGCCCACAAGGTCTTTCCAAGGTTGCTGTTTCGCGGTGGCAGGGGACCAAGGATGAGCGAAACTTCTCCGTCAGTCCAAGAACGCGCGGCGAGGATGTGCCCTGAGTTGCCGACGAAGAAGGGGTCGTCTTCAAATGGTGGATTCGCAACAGCGACCTTTGGCAGGACGATGGATTTCGCGGCGGGTTCTGCAACTCTGCTGACGGGCTTTGGGGCGGGCGTTCGCTGTTGTGCTCGCCACATCGCACGCGCTTCCTGCAGGGCCGCGTCCGTGTTTCGAACGCCCGGAAAGTAGTCGAAGGGAACGTCGCCGTCCAAGATCGCAACGATCCGATTCCGTAGGAGATCGCCGTCGATCCCGGCGAATGTGCAAGCCAGTCTCCGATCAATGGCGAGGTCGCCACTGGCTGTGGTCAGCCATGTCAGGGCACGGCGGCGTGCTGCGGGTTCGAGGTTAGTCCCCGGGAACAAAAGGTCCGCAATGACGCGGAAGACGACAGCTGCCCAGAGGCGACGTTCTGCCGAGGGAAGGCCTTCGAGGGACGCTTCGTAGTCACAGGTTGTCATTTTGGTCGTTCACGACGCGGCGGACGTCAAGCAGCGTCGGTTGCCTTGAGAGCATCGCGGACGGTTTCCGGCGCATCATCCCAGGACCGCAGGGGCACGATGCGACGGTGCTCGGCGCGGGCCTTCTCGGTGACGCGGCGGTAGCTGCGCGGGTCGAGTTTCCCGGACAGCAGGTAGCAGGCGTCCTCCGTGTCGAGGTGGGTAGCTTGGAACGCCGCTGGCGGGTTGTTCGCGTCACCATCGGGATCGGCAAAGGACGGCATGATGCCCAGGACGTTGGCGAACCGTTTCGCCTCCTGATAGGCGCGAGGGTCACGCCGCTTCTCGTGCGGGACGACGGCCATCTGCGGGGTGACGTGGATCAGGTCCACGTTGAGTTCGCGCGCACGGCGCAGGGCTTCTTGGAAGGCCGGGGTGTTCTTGTCCGCGTCGGCTTTCGGGATCATGATCGGTTCAGGCATCGTGGGTCTCCTTTTTCTTCCACGTCCTGACGTTGAGTCCCGCTCCTGCAATGATGAACCGAGAAACAAGGTACCGCCTGCGCCGATACCGGGAAAATTGGGTCTATCCGGTCAAGCAGCCATCAGGCCGAACGATGCAGGCGGCTAACCGGATGGGATCGAAGGCGGTCGAGACTGATGGTCGATCAGTTGGCCGGGAGGTTCAGCAGCGCGGCAGCGAAGGCGGTCACGGGCTGTCGGGGGTGCCGACAGGGGCCGGGGTCGGTGTTCCGGTTCGCTCGCGCGCTCTGCCGGGGATTTACCTCAGGACGACCCACACGACGACAACGAAGGCCAGCAGGGCGATGGCGAACAGGTCGCCGTCAGTCATCTGACGGTGGCGGCAGGCCGGGGATCGCGATCTGGTTTAGAACGGGCAGGCCCGTCTCCTGCTCGACGCGCAGGCAGGCTTCTTCGTAGGTGATCCCTTCGGTATCCATCAACTCCTGCACGAGGCGGTGAGGGTCGTCGCTCTCGATCTTCACCCCCATGCGGGCGAACGCGCCGAGGACTTGAACGCGTGACACCGAGACAGGGTCTTCCTTATGCTCGATGGTCGTCGTGGCAAGCTTCGGGCGGACGTACTGGGCGACTTCCTTGAAGGCCACCAGAGCGACCTGAATGTCCTTGTCCCGGTAGGCTTCCGCGCCGATGACGGCCATCATCTCGACCGGGTCGAACTGCCCCTTTCCAGAGTGCAGGCGCAGGTCTCGGAGCTTCGCGTCGATGCGGGCTGCAAGCTCGTCCTTCGACTTGTGCGGTCGGCCATGTCGGGAGGAGTACGGGGTGTTGCCCATGTTAGGTGGCCCTCCCGATTTCCCGGAAGGGCCGTGCGCATGGAGACATGGATGCAGAAGAACTCGCTTCACGAGCCATGCCGATCATGGCACGCGCCGATATGGGACGCGACCGCGCTTCCAGGTGCAACTGATTGGTCATCATGGCCGGATCGTCCTGCTATAACTCGGTTATCGGATCAGGCGGCTTCGTCTGACCGGCGCTTGACCGGGAACCGGAATTCGCTCCGGTTCGACGACGACCCAGGCGGGAGTTCGTCTAAGAGCAGACGCCACGGCCAGCCGCGCAGGTACTTTGCTCCCATCGGGTCGGCATGTCCTTCGGAGGCGTTGTGCAGGGCGATGAGTTCTTGCCGCGTCGATGTGTAGACCAGGAGGAGTGTGCCGTCCGCGGCCTCCCAAGGGGTCATCGCGTCTTCGCCCGAGGAGTAGACGTGCGCGACGTGCCCAGGTTCGACGGCTTGGGCGTGGGTCATCGACAAGAAGAAGTCTTCGTAGGGGTTCGACGGTTTCATGGTTGTTCCTGTCAGGCTGCGGGGACGCGTTCGATTGCGTCCAGGATACGTTGGAACCCCTCGCGCATCGCATCGCGGCTGAGGGTGCGTTCTTCCTTCCCAACGGTCACGGTGACGATCCGAGGGTCTTCATGGCCGAACACTGAGAAGGAAAAGCTGCGGTTGTCGTAGTCGACGACTTCCACTTCGATGATGTGATCCAGGGGGCGCTCCTCGAACGCCTGGACGATGCGCTTGCCCACGGTCAGAACGCCTCCTCAGGGATCAGGACGCGCGCGTGGGTCTGATCGTTGCCGGGCCAGCAATGGCCGACGCAGGGCCGCGCGGGCGGGTCGCTACGTTGTGCCTTGTACTGGTGGGAGAACGTCGGCGGGCTGTCCCAGAGGTAGGTGCAGGTCGTTTCGGTGCGGCGAACTTCGACGACGGTCGGGCGGTTAGCAGGCATGAGCCGCCCCCGGCAGCAATTCCATCGCGAAGGCGCGGTCTGCTTCGGTCGCAAGGGGCCGCCAGACGATGGTCGGGTTGCCGCCCGGTGCGCGCGTGACGTGTCGCACAGGCAGGCCGTGGGCTTGCAGCTTGGCCGTCGCCGCGTCGTCGGTCTCAGTGACGCCGAGGGCGCGGTCGTTCTCGTCATATGCAGGGGCGGGTCGCCGCCGAAACTTGGGCATGAGGTCGTCTCCATCGTCGGTGGTGCGGCGGGCGCAAACTGGGCAGAGCTTCTCGAGAAACTCTCGCCCGCACGCCTTTGCCCGCCGCGCGTGCAGGCTCGACCACGATACGATCCGCTCCCGTTCTGGTTGTACCGAGATATGAGGTCCACCGACCGAACTGATGAGGCATCACCGCGCCACCGTTGCAGGATCAAGACGTTGGTCGGCGCGGGGCAGGGGTTTGACCGATACTTGACCGTAAACCGTGGGGGCGGGTCGTCGGTCAGGGCGATGGCTGCGGTCGGGATCGGTGCAGAGCTTCGATCTGCTGCGATTCTAGGCGGGGTGACGGGTTGGCGGGGGTCAGGGTAGGGCGCGACAGATAACCGCCTTCGCTGCGCGTCTGCTGAGGGGTGGGACTATTTGTTATAATGTAACATGATCGCCCTCTTTTCAGAGGCGGCGCGTGTAGGACGGGGCACGCGGGATTTGCGGGGTCAGGACGGCGCTGCTTCCACATCATGCGCAAGCGCGTATGTCACAGAAATTGTTGTTGCGGGACAGCAAGCGCCGGGTGATGCAGGGTCATCACGCGTGCAGGCGCGTATGTCACAGAAATTGTTGTTGCCTTCTGACTTTTCGAAACTGCATCAACAATTTCTTTGAGATACGCGCTTGCGCGCGACTGGATGCAGCGATGCAGCAATTCCGGGTCGCAGACATAACTGAGTTATCAGATTCCACCTGTATCCGTGGTCGAGCCACCCCTTCCTGCCCGCGTATGATGCCAAGGCATCAAGAACGGAGGCCCGACCATGAACATGCGCGAATTCTGTGACCACCTGAAAGCCCTCGGCCGTGCCGCCGCCGAGGACGGCTTCGATCCAAAGCGTGCCCGCCATTTGCTGATGCACGAGACGCGCTCCGCTGCATCCGCATCCTACGCCTATCGGGAAGGCTATCTGCCTGCCCGCGCCGCACTCCAGCTTGTCGCGTAGACCCCGGCAGCGTTAAGGATCGGCGTCCTCGGAAACCGATCCTGACGCCTCTGGAACGCCTGGTAGACGAACTCCTCCAAGTGTTCCCGGTCGATCCAGGCAAGGTCAGCTTCGATCAATGCCTGACAGCAGCGCATGTAGAAGGGGACAAAACCTTCCCCTTCCTGTGCCTCGTCACCGACGACGCGGGCGAGCGAAAGCAACATTTCCTCCTCGTCCTCAGTCAACGGAATATCCTCCTTCGTCCTCGACAGGCTGACGGCGATCTTTCAGGTATGCGACCGGGTCGTCATTCTCGAGGTTGAGTCCCGTCAACCGCATGACGAAGTCCCGTCCGACCGATCCACCAAGGTTGTCGCGTTCCGGGTCGAATGCACGCCAGCGCCAGACAAACTCGGTGCTCTCGTCCTCCCAATCGTTTCTGTCCTCGAACTCCCGGCCAGCCCGCCCCTTTTTCTTGTAGCGCCTCTGGTATTCGACCTCAGGCACCTCATCAGGCAGCGCGTGACGTGCTGCCGCCTTGACCCTGACCCTCAGGATACGATCCTCATAGTCGAAGGAGCGCATCACAGAGTCCCAAGTCCCACGGCGTTCGACCTCGCACATCGCTTGCCACTCCCAGCGGAAATCGTCCGAAGCGAACTCCTTCCACTGGCGTTCGACGGTGACAGTGGGGGGCTTGCGCGTCCCGTCGCGGTACATCTTGAACCCTGACGCGAGCAGGTCCTGGAATTCCGCCCGCAGGACGTCCTCGTTCGACCAGAAGAAGCTGAACTGCGGACCTTCGGGGAAAGCAGGGTCGAAGTAGTGGAACTCCGACACATTGGATGACCACTTCGACCGCGCGTGCGTAGTCTCGAACTGGCGAAGGTGCTTGAACGCTGCGAACGCCGCTTCTTCACCGTCCGCATCAAGCGCGTCCTTCACGCGGAAGTCGACCATGCTCCTCCAGTGATCATGCTCCTTGACCCCGACCTCCCACCGGTCGAGACCCTGCATCACCCGCGAGCGCCAGTCGCGCGCACGATGGCGAATGTCCTCGAACGCCCGCACCTTGGTCGAACGCGACAGAGCTGAACGCCAAGTTGAGTCCTTGCAAAGGTCGGCAAGACCCAGCGCCGCGTGCCACCAGTCAGCGGGCGCATAGTCAAGCAGCACCTTGCGGAAAGTGTCCCAGTCGTCGGGTATGTCGGGCGGGCTGCAATACGCACGCGGGTTCCACCGAACGTCGAGTGCAAGGGACTCGAGCACTTCGCTGACAGGCGTCCACACCTCGTCACCGCGCAGTCCCGCGTAGACTGTCCCGTCCGCTAGCGCCTTCTGGATACGCCAGTGCTCGCGGGAGAACTGCTTGGCCGCTTCAATCGCTTTCTTGCCGACCCCCCGGAACGTCTTCAAGATCTTGTCGCCGTCGTCGAACGACCAAGATTCATCCTGTCTCTCGCGGTAGGTCGTCATTTCTGCGCCTCCATGAACGCGTCGAGGTCTTCCTTGCGGTAGCGAACCATCCGCTGTCCTACCCTGATGTACTTTGGCCCCTTCCCCTTGAAACGCCAATCCGAAAGCGTCCAGGGGGAGGAGTCGAGATACTTCGCGGCGACCTCAGGCGACATATAGGACGGCCACTCTGGAAGTGGCGGGCTGCTTGCTTCTTCGTAGGTCATGTTCGACCTCCTTCGTTGCTCCAATGATGCGACGTTAGACGTCGTTTTGTGTGAGTTCATCACCAAGTTGAGGTTCCGACTGTGCAGAATGAGGTAACAACCTGATTTACTCCTCGAGTTCAATGCGGTAGCGGTATCGAAGAGCAACATCTGGACCTGATCGCATGGCGAGGCTACCGAAGCTACCCAATCTCTTGGAACGCAAGATTTACAAAACTGGGCAGACGCGCGGTGCCGACGACGACCAGATTTTCCAGAATCGAGTTGGGCGCAATTCTACTGTATTAATCCCGTTCCCGGTTTGGGTCCAGATTCCGGCTCTGCATACAATTAAGTACGAGAACGGCTTCATCGTTCTAGTTAACCCGCGCGATTTCTTCAAGGTTGCAAAAGGTGATATTTCTGCGCATGGTTTGGAAATTGGCCGCAACGCCCTCGTGTTTTACGAGCGGCGCGACGAATGGTTGGAATTTCATCCTGACAAGTACGGCTTCAAACCTCCGACTTCGCGGATTGCGCCTCTTGGCGGTCAATACGTCGCAAGGATAGCGAATACAACGGCTGAAGCGGATGAACGCATCAACATCGGCTATACAAGCACAGGGCTAAAGGGTGCCGGAATCCGGCTGTATGAGTATGCCGACACTGGTGCCCTCGGCACGACACGAATCCAGCTTGAGGCGGTCTTCTGGCACGCCGTTGATGCAGTGGAAAAGATGCGCGCTGCCGGTATGACAGAGGACCAGATTCGACTTCGTCGTGCCGCCGTGCTCGATCACGCAGCCAAACTCGGATTGCTCGACTACGATCAACTCGTAGGCGCGCGCATCCTCAATGCTGATAGGGAAGTCGTCTGCCCTCTGTGCCTGGAACCGATCAGTGTTGCTGGCTTCTTGAGCCGCCTGCCTCAAGCATCAGGACGTGAACGGCACGATCTGACTGTGACGGAAATCAACCTGTTCCATATCCAGGAACTCGGCTACGGGGTGTTCAATCACAGGCCCTATAACCTCGGCTGGGGTCATCATCACTGCAACGTCGTCTGCAAGGATTCAGGCATCCATCCGACGCTCGAATGGATGGCGTCAGTCATGCGGCGAAACGGGATGCTAAACTGAGAACAGGGGCAGGTCGGCGGGAACCTTGCCGTTTGGCGCGACCTGGGGACGCGGCGCAGCAGATTGCGTTCTGCCTTCCTTGATCCGTGCAGACAGGCTTGCCGCCGCATATTCGACCCACTTGTCTTCAATCTCGATTCCGATAGACCGGCGGTTGAGGTCATGGGCTGCGAGCATGGTAGCGCCAGAGCCGTTGAAACAATCGAGTACCACATCACCTTCGTAGCTGCTGGTCGATATGATCAACTTAAGGAGGTCTTGAGGCTTTTCTGCCGGGTGTTTGCCTTTGTATTGGCGCACGTTCATGTGGTCCCAAATATCGGTGAACGGCTGGCTCGGATCGACGTTGAAGGCGCGGATCACGTCCTCATAGGCGGGCATAAGGCCAATCTTGCCTGTGCCGACAAACGCAGCGCACATCTTGGCATACTGATCGCGGCTCGGAATGTTGCGTCCTGTTTCCCAGTTCGAGACAGCGCCGCCGTTGTTCACCTTACCATAGGCACCGATGATCTCAGTGAGCTCGTTTGAGGACAGATCGCACAGCTTTCGGCAATCCCGCAGGAACAAGCCGAACGGCGACTTGTGCAAGTTGCCGTCGCGCGCGGGTGAACAGACAATGATCCGCTCGCTGTGCGGATACCACTGACGCAGGGCGGTCTTCTTCATCTTCTGTTTCCAGCCGTCGTAGCCCGGTTCGTTCGGCTTGGTCCAGGTGATCGTGCTGTGCATGTTCATCGTCTTGGACGCTTGAACATAAAGGAACGGCATCATTTCCGACGAGCAAAACAGATAGATCGACCCATTGGGTCGAAGGACACGGTGCCATTCTGTGAAATACTGATCCATCCAGATCAGATATTCCTCATCGTCGCCAAAGGAGGCGTCTCCGTAGATGTTGGCTTTCTTCGTCGAATGATATGGAGGGTCAGTCAGCACGAGGTCGATTGAATGGCTCGGTATCAACTTGAGCAATTCGAGCGAGTCCCCTTTGCAGAGGTTGTGCTCGGGACTGTGAAATGCCGAATAGCCAGCAAGTTTGGCGCTCGTTTTGCGAAACGCCTCTTGTCGGTTCGTCGGGTATATCGCGGTTTCAGAACGGGGAATCTGGAAGGGCATGTGTCACTTGCTCACTTTTGCCTAGGATTACGCGATATGTAGGGGCTGCGCAATCGTTCACGCACCACGCGTTGCGTGACAGGCCGGACGGTCGAGTAAGCGCCGACACTTTGTGCAGCAGCGGGCTAGGTGTCTCAAACAAACATCACCTCTACCCCACAATACCCGGTTGAGCGAGAACAAAGACGGAACTTATGAACGTGTCACCGGGCCACCTACGGTCCCGCCCATCAACGGAGTGACACGACATGCCGAAGTTCAACACCAACCAACTCGTCTCCTTCATCAAAGCCCACGCCATCACGAACTACGCGAAAGGCTGGGACGTCGTGGTCGAGACCATGACCGACGCGGACATTGCGGAACGCCTCGGGGACGCGACGACCCAAAAGGCGGCGATTGCAGCCTTCGCAGGCATCGTCGGTGCTTTCAACGAGCAGCGCGACATGCACCGCAACGAGGCGCTGCTCATGGGTGCAGAACCGACCCAGGACGAGGTCGCCTCGGGCAAGGTCGATGCGCTCCTGGGCAAGCAGGAGCCGACCCTCCAGGACGTTCTCAACGGCCTGACCGACCTCCAGAAGCGCGTTGTCGTCGCCCTGCTGGACGCCGGTATCGACTGCAACGGTGCCGAGACCCTGGACGCGATGCGGTCGGACAACATGACCTACGCAGACGTCGCCGACCTGTCGCAGCGCACGGGCCTGACGAAGTCGCAGGTCAAGGGCGTGCTGTCCGGGCTGTCGGGCATCGTGGACACGGACGTCGAGAAGCCGAATGGACAGCCGGGCGTTGACCAAGTCCTGACCGACTTCGGGGTGATCGTCGCCTTCGAACTCCTGGCCGAAGGCGTGGTTGCCAATCCTGGTCCTGCCAAGTCCGAGAAGCCTGCCAAGACCTCGAACGTCGTCAAGCTGCCGACCACCAAGAAGGAGAAAGCTTCTCCTGCGCCGAAGAAGGCGCGCTCCGTTGAGGATCGCGTCCTTGTGCAGCCTGCGAAAGACCTTCGGGACGTGAAGCCGATGACCGCAGGTTCGAAGCGCCACGTGATCTGCGAGGCGCTGCTGCGCGGGACGACGATGGAACACCTGGCCGAGGTGACGGGCTGGAAACGCGACGTCGTCTCGTCGGCCCTCTACTACGACGTCAAGCAGGTTGGCTTGGGCGTCGAACGCAAGGGCGGCAAGCTCTACCTCCTGATGCCCGAAGGCGTGAAGAAGCTGCCTCTGCGCGACAAGACGACGACCCGCGCGGACGCCCTCGTCGCCGCCTGCAAGTGATCTGGAAACTGCCGTTGCGGCAAGAACCACACCGCCACCGACAACGCAAAGGCCGCCATCCCCGGCGGCCTTTCGCTTTTGAAGGAGCGCAACATGGTCTCTATCGAATCTGTCCTCTGGCTGACCTTTCTGGTCGCCGCGTCCGTCATGGTCGGACAGACCGTTGTCTCGCCGCTGGTAGCAAACGCTCAGACGCAGGCGCAACTCAACCTGCAATCAGTCGCCATCATCGAACAGGCCCTGGCCGTCTGCCCGATGGAGGTCTCCCAATGACCCAACCCTGGCTCGGTTTCGTTGCCGTCACCTTGGGCCTGATCCAAGGCGGCGGCGTTGAGGTCATCCAAGCGCCCGTCCGTTGGCTCGTGTCCGGCCTCGACGCGCCCATGATCGTGCAGGCCCAGACTTGCATCATCGGGAGGCTGATCAATGGCTGACCCGATGCGCCTCGCTATCTCGTTTCTGAACGGCAATGTCTCCGAGGTCGTCCTTGCCGTCCGCGCGAACGGCCTTCTCGCCATTCGGGTGTCCCTGGAACTCTACGGCCTGAAAGGCATCGAACCTGTCTACCGCCTGCGTGATGCCGTGGAGGCGCGGCAATGAACGCTCAGGTCCACCCAATCACCCAAGGCGGATGGCTCTACCTCCTGACCAACCCGGCCATGCCAGGACTCGTGAAAGTCGGGATGACGACGCGGTCACCCGAGGAGCGCGCCCAGGAGTTGGCTTCTACCGGCGTCCCGATGCCGTTCGAGGTGGAGGCGGCATGGCCTGTTGACGACGTGCGGGCGGCAGAGCGCATCGCGCACGCGGCCTTGTCCGGTCACCGTGTCGACGGTGCCCGCGAATGGTTCCGCCTGTCTGTGCCTCAAGCCATCGAGGCGCTCGGGCGGTCGCGACAGAGGCGAAGCCTGTCGATGTGGCGGCTCGTTCGCGGCGTGGTCGAAGCGGTCGGCTGGCTGACTGTCGCGGCCTTGGTTCTGGCTCCTCTGCTCGGGGGTGAGCTGTGATGTTCCGAAGGAAAAAGCCGCAACCCCTGCCTGAGAAGCAGTATCCCCTTGTGCTCAAGACCAAGTGGAGGACTGACCTTCTGGACCCGCGCGAAGGTCGTTTCAACGCCCTCAAGGGCTTGACCGGCCCAAGCACACCACGGCCCCTGACAATGGCCCAGAAGGCGCGTGTGCGCCGGTGCGCGTTGACCTTTGCTGACATTCAGCGAGTGGAAGACTTCGGTCTGCATCGTGTCCCGCCCTACGTTGCTAACGAGGTCGCGCGGCTGCGAGCGCTGCGCGATACGCGGGCGGTCGCGGCTGAATAGGCGTCCACATAAGGGAAAGACCGGAGCCCCGTTGGCTGACGAAGCCAACGGGGTTTCTTCATCGCGGGCGAGCTGGTTTGTCGTCCTTCAAATCGGGGATGGGCAGGACCGGGTTTTCGCTCGGCGTCGGGAAAACAAGGGTCTCCTGAATGTCGCGAAGGACCTGTCGAGAGGACCCTTCGTCGTCACGAGCCTCAGCGGAGTCACCATCAACCTGCGGGGGGCCAATCCGAAGTTCAATGGTCATGCCGCGTTCAACCTTGGCCAAGAGAGCGTTCAGCGCTTTCGCCAAATGGGCACCAAGTTCACCATGCCGCGACTTCGCTACTTTGCTCTGCGCAAGAATTTCTGCAACCTTTGCTTCCACGGCTGCGTCAATCTCCTGTTTAATCTTAGTGTCGAAAATGCTTTCCACTTCTTCCGGCGTAAATGACTTGTGCTTGGCAGTCTGCGCACGGAGATTCCTTATTTGTTCAACTCCCAGCCATGTCGCCACGGCCCAACTAACAGCGAGGGCAATGGTCTTGGCAACTTCTTCTGCCATCGAAAGAAAGACGAGTGGATCGGTGGTCGATATGCTTCCGACTTGTGCAGGTTCATACTTGCCGATTGCGGCTTCCGAGAAGAACTTGATGATCAGTTCCAGATCACGAAGTTCCTTGATCAGGCCGGGCAGATTATTGGCGAAAAGTTCGCGCGGTATCTGAAAGCCAAGTTCTGCGTCGCCAGCGGTTGGCTCCTCCTGCTCAATCTGAAAGTAGTCGAGTGCTGTCTGCAACTCACGCAGGCGAGTGAAGACCTCATTCCTTTTGCTGAGTAGGGTCTGCGCAAAATTGCTGGCAACGGCGGGCGACATACCATTCTGCGTGATCGAGTTCGCCACTTCGTCCACAAGCGAAGGCGAAAATGCTTCTTCGGACAAGTCAAGAAGGCGCTCTTGATCACGCGGTGCGAATGAGGACTGAAATCGCGTCATGCTGCTTTTGAACTGCTTAAGCGCAGTAGCCAGCTGTGTCTGGTAATCTGCGTTCTGCGGGCTGCTCGACAGACTGCTGAGAGCAGAGGCAAGTTGACTCAGTTTTCCTTGGGTATCTGTCTTTGCTTCAACATCAAGAATTTGGTCTACAAGTTCCCGCAGCTTGTCGGTGTTCAATTGGGTGCCCCACCAGTCAATCTCACTGGCTTGAGCCTACCTCAATTGGTGATCGCTGCAAGAGCGCGTCGGCCAGCCCGGTCCTCAAGGGTAGTCCCTACCACCGTAGGGCGTGACCCCAGAACCCCGCCTGCTTGCCTAGCTGGCTGCGTCTCTCGTGGTGATCGTCGGGCAACGGCAGGCGCGACGAGCACGAAGCGCCCGAGAGACGAGGTTCAGAAGGGTGGTCCTTCACTCTTTTCCTCGGGAACGGGCGGGTTCGGCTCGATCCCTGCGTCCGGTCCATACTTCTCAAGAATTGTCTTCGGAACGGGCAAACCGAGTTCGATGGCCTGTTGCACCACAAGGCAGCGGTCCGCGAAGATTTGCTCCTCGGTGGGCGTCTTTGGCCCAACCGATACGCTTCTGAAATTTTCACCCAGCAGACCGTCCCAAAGCCCCTCAGCTTCCTCGATCTCTCGAAGTTGCTTTGCGACCTTCTTCGACTGCTTCTGCTTGGGACTTTCCATGCCCCTGATCGTTGTCGAGGACGTCGCGCCAGTCAAGCCGTTGCAGCCTCGATGTGGCGATGCTACATGACGCCTGTGCCCGGTTAGCTCAGAGGCCAGAGCTGCGCTTTTGTAAAGCGAGGGTCGGGGGTTCGACTCCCTCACCGGGCACCATCCCAAGCGCCAGAGGTGACAGCTTGAGGACCATCGTCGAGAGAATGCTACCCTCTGACTTCCTGCTAGACCTTGGCGTCTACATGCAGACTGCGGCGCACATCGAACTGGCAGTCTGGCAGACCACGATGCACGCGGAGGGGATCGACGTCCACAGCGCGGAGGCATACCGGCAGTTTGTGGCGATCAAGCAATCGACCACCAAACTGCTCAATCGCTTCCGGGCAAGTGCATCCTTCTGCCCAGGATGGATTGCCGACCGCATTCGTGCCCTTGCTGATCAAGTTGAGCAGGGACTTGAGACCCGCAACCTCGCGGCTCACGGTGCCTTCTACTGGGAGGGGGAGGGGCAGATCGGCGCGGCCCACTACTTTGGGCGTGGTCCCCGTGGAGCGAGGGAGTACTTCGAGGTCCAGCAGCCTGCAACGCGGCAAGTGGTAGAAGAAACGATCCAGGTCGCGAACCAGCTTCTGCACGAAGTGATTGCCTTGCGTTCGATGGTGTATGCGTGGCGCTTCCCTGACGGCCTTCCGTGGGATGACCCGCTGCAAGTCGCAGACGACCAATCAAATGCCGATCAATCGGCATCCGCAGACCACCCAACCGATTGAGTTTAGGCGACTTCTACTGTGATTTGTAATCAGAGGGTCGGCGGTTCAAGTCCGTCTGGGGGCACCACTTCCCATCATCTGTCCACGGGTGGACACAAAGGGAATGCCTTCTGTTTCAATTGCTTGTCAGTGGACGTTCAGGATGTGTTAACCTGACCGGGGTTCAGGTCAGCTTCGCTCGATCACGCCGAGAAAGCTGAGCGTCTGCTCCATGTCGGCGCGCAGCTTGGCATCCGAGCGGTTGAACCCGGCACAGAGCGCGTCGAACCGTTTGCGCAGCGCTTTCTTTTCTTCGCCCTTGCAGTCGTTCCACGGGCGCCCCTGCAGCCCCATCACCAGGACATAGTAGCCAATGAAATGCGGGCGCGAGCCGGAGGCCAGCAGGCGGCGATAGGCCTCGTCCGCGCCCATGTCGCGGATTTCCTCGGCCGTGGTGATCCCCGCACGTGCGAAAGCTTGTTCCGAGGCCGGGCCGAGATTGGGGATCGATGAGACAGGACTGGACATAGGGAAGGCCGGAGATGAACAAAGCCAGCCTTGCGGCTGGCCCATGCATTGTCAACAGACGGCCCCGGTCAGATGGAGGCCCAGTCCTTGAAGATCGGTTGGCCCGCCTGTGGGGAGGGGGTGCCCGCCTGGCCCTGTTGCTGTTGGGTCTGACCGGAACTGCCGCCTTGCTGCGGGGTTGCGGGTGATTTGGCCATCTGACTGCTCCGTTCGCTGGCTCTGGTTATCGCCTGTTATGGATATCGCGGTGCAACTTGGCGCTGACAAGCCCGGTTCATGACGATTTTGCGACGGAATCGCAGGAATGTGCGACATCCGCAACAGGATTGTTCTCACATTCCGGTTTTCCTGACCCGTTACCGGAACTTAGCCGGTTTCAGTTGCGGGATAGCCTGCCTCGTGCAGGGCGGCGATCAGGTCGGGGATCAGCGCGGTGCCACCGAGCGTGACCGATCTGGAGGCAAGGTCGACCTTAACGTCGCGGGTTCCGGGCACAGAGGACAGGGCCGCCTCAACCGCTGCCTTGCAGTGTCCACAGGACATGTCGGGAATCGATAGGGTGGTCATCGGTGCCTCGCCGGGTGCAGCGCCGTTATTGCGATCCATCTCGGCGCAAAGGTCAAGAGAGGACCGTGCAAGGCATACATCCACTATTTTTTTGGCCCCATCGACCTTGCGACGGCTTTTCCTTTGACAGCAGGGGGTTGCGGGTGGCAGGTCATCCAAAGCGCTTTGAATTGGGCAGTATCCCGCAAAGCGTTTGAAATTTGTGGTGGACTAACTGAATGTTTGCGGTAACACGAAAACGGTTTGAACGCGGTTTGGGACGGCATCTTGTCCCGATCTGCCCCAAGGATCGCTTGACCGTCGCCCTGTGACGCTTAGGCTTTGGAAAAGAGATACGAGATTGCTGGACAAGGCTGTGACCGATCTGAGTGTGACCCCGAACCTTCTGCAGGCCGACATCCTGCGCCACCTGACCTTTACCGTCGGCAAGGATGCCCCGCATGCCTCGGTACATGACTGGCGGATGGCACTGTCCCATGCGATCCGCGACCGGATCGTGGAGCCCTGGTTTGCCTCGACCCGCCGGACCTGGGCCGAGGACCGCAAGCGCGTCTACTACCTGTCGATGGAATTCCTGATCGGCCGCCTGCTGGAGGACGCGACGATCAACCTTGGCCTTTATGACGCGGCACATGAGGCGATGGCAGCGGTGGGCGTGGACCTGCGGTCGGTCATCGATGATGAGCCTGACGCGGCGCTGGGGAACGGCGGTCTGGGGCGCCTCGCTGCCTGTTTCATGGAGTCGATGGCGACGCTGGGCTGCCCCGCCTACGGCTATGGAATCCGCTATGAACATGGCCTCTTCCGCCAGCACTTCGACCATGGCCGCCAGATCGAGACGCCAGAGAACTGGCTGGCGCAGGCCCATCCGTGGGAATTCGCGCGGCCCGAAAGCCGCTATACCATCGGCTTCAAGGGCCATATCGAAAGCCGCGACGGCAAGGAGATCTGGCATCCGCAGGAAACGGTGACGGCAGAGGCCTTCGATACCCCGGTGATCGGTTGGCAGGGGAAGTGGGCCAATACGTTGCGGCTTTGGGGGGCGAAGGGGACCACGAACTTCGACCTCGACCGGTTCAATCGCGGGGACTACACGGCGGCGGCAGAGCCCGAGACACTGGCGCGGACCTTGTCCCGGGTGCTGTATCCCGATGACACCACCTATCAGGGCAAGGAATTGCGGCTGAAGCAGGAGTTCTTCCTGACCTCGGCTGCGCTGCAGGATATTCTGCGGCGCTATCTGGATGCGCATTCCGACCTGCGGGCACTGCCGAAGCATGTCGCGATCCAGATGAACGACACGCATCCGGCCATCGCGGGGCCCGAACTGATCCGCCTGCTGTCGGACGAACATGGTCTGCCATTCGACGAGGCTCTGACTATCGCGAGGGCCTGTTTGGGGTACACGAACCACACGCTTCTGCCGGAAGCCCTTGAAAAATGGGCGACCTTCACTTTCGGCAACGTGTTGCCGCGCCACATGCAGATCGTCGAGAAGATTGACAGCTGGCACCGCCGCGCCTATCCGAACCGGCCGCATTATGTGGGGATCGTCAAGCACCAGGAAGTGCGGATGGGCGAGCTGGCCTTCATCATGTCGCACAAGGTGAATGGGGTGTCGGCCCTGCATTCCGATCTGGTGAAGAAGAACCTGTTCCCGGAGCTGAACGGCCTCCATCCGGGACGCATCATCAACCAGACGAATGGCGTGACGCCGCGACGCTGGCTGCGGATGGCGAACCGGTCGCTGTCGAAGCTGATTACCGACAGCATCGGCGCAGGATGGGAGGCCGACCTCGACCGCCTGCGTGGACTGGAGCCGCATATCGCCGACGCCGGTTTCCGTGCCCAGTTTGCGGCAGCAAAACGCGAGAACAAGGTGGCGCTGTCGAACTGGATCGGGCGCGAGATGGCGATTTCGGTCAGCCCGGATGCGCTGTTCGATGTTCAGATCAAGCGGATCCACGAATACAAGCGGCAACTTCTGAACATTCTAGAGACGATTGCGCATTGGCAGAAGCTTCGGTCGAACCCGAAGGGACCTTGGGTGCCACGGGTCAAGATCTTTGGTGGAAAGGCGGCCCCCGGCTATGCGGTTGCCAAGGAAATCATTCGCCTTATCAACGACGTGGCACAAATTGTTAACAACGATCCGGTGACGGGTGACCTTCTGAAGATCGTCTATCCGCCGAACTACAATGTGACCATGGCCGAGCGCGTGATCCCTGCTGCCGACCTGTCGGAACAGATTTCAACGGCGGGGAAAGAGGCTAGCGGCACTGGCAACATGAAGTTCATGATGAACGGGGCCGTAACCATCGGCACGCTGGACGGGGCGAACGTGGAAATCCTGCAGGAGGTGGGAGAGGAGAACTTCTTCTTGTTCGGGTTGACGGCGGATCAGGTGGCCAGACGGCGCGAAGACCCCGACCACGCCAAGAAGGCGATTGAGGCAAGCCAGCCGCTGATGGATGTCCTTCAGATGATTGCCGAAGGCCGTTTCTCGCCGGACGAACCTGGGCGCTTTCACCAGCTGGTGCATCGCGTCTGGCACCATGATTATTTCCTCGTGGCGTCGGACTTCGCAGCCTATCATGCCGCACAGGCCGAGGTGGATGCAGCCTACGCCGATCCTGTACGCTGGTGGCGGATGGCAGGCATGAATACCGCGCGCAGCGGCTTCTTCTCAAGCGACAGGACGATCCGAAGCTATATGGAAGAGATCTGGCAGGCAAAATCGGCGCTGTGACAGGCGCGCTCTGACAGGCTTTCGGGGAGGGAAGCATGGCTGAGACGACACTCGACAAGGGCGCGGCCGAGGCGATTGCCGGGGGCTGGCATGGCGATCCGTTCGGCGTGCTGGGGCCGCACAAAGTGGCCAAAGGCTGGGAGGTCCGTGCCTTTGTGCCAGGAGCCGACCGGTTGTGGCTGGTGGCCGGCAAGACCGAAGTGGAGGCCGAGGGCTATCCTGGCTTGCCGGGGCTTTTCGTGGCCGCGATGGCGCGGAAAGCCAGCTACAAGTTTCGCGCAGAAGGTCATGGAACCACTTGGGAATTTGACGATCCCTATCGATTTGGCCCGGTGCTGGGCGAGATGGACGAATACCTTCTTGGTGAGGGGACGCACCGCCGGTTGTGGCAGGCACTTGGCGCCCATTTGATCGTGCATGAGGGCGCGGAGGGCGTGCATTTCGCCGTCTGGGCGCCGAATGCGGAACGCGTCAGTGTCGTGGGCGACTTCAACGTCTGGGACGGACGGCGGAACCCAATGCGCAGGCGTGGCGCGACGGGCGTGTGGGAGATCTTCATCCCCGGTCTTGGCGAAGGGACGACCTACAAGTACGAACTCAAGGGGCCGGGCGGGCAAGTGCTGCCGCTGAAGGCCGATCCGGTGGGATTTGGCTCTGAACATCCGCCGGCAAATGCATCTGTTGTCAGAACAATTCGTGGCGACTGGGGTGACAGGGCCTGGATGGAGGGCAGGGCGGCCCGGCATCAGATCGATGCGCCGATCTCGGTCTATGAGGTGCATCTGGGCTCATGGAAGCGGGCACCGGGCAATCGGATGCTGAGCTACCGCGAGCTGGCGGAACAGCTGGTGGAGTATGCCGCCGACATGGGCTTTACCCATATCGAATGCCTGCCGGTCAGCGAATACCCGTTCGACGGCAGCTGGGGCTATCAGCCGGTGGGCATGTTTGCCCCCACGATCCGCCACGGCACGCCGGAAGAGTTCCGCGCGCTGGTAGATGCGTCGCACAGGAAGGGGCTGGGCGTGATCCTCGACTGGGTGCCCGGCCATTTCCCGACCGACCCGCATGGGTTGGGCCGGTTCGACGGCTCGGCGCTTTATGAACACTCTGACCCGCGCGAGGGGTTCCATCAGGACTGGAACACGCTGATCTACAACTATGGCCGGACCGAGGTGAAGAACTACCTGGTGTCTAACGCCCTGTATTGGCTGGAAGAATACCATATCGACGGGCTGCGGGTGGATGCAGTCGCATCCATGCTGTACCGCGACTATTCCCGCAAACACGGCGAGTGGATCCCAAACAAGGACGGCGGCCGGGAGAATTATGAGGCAATCGACGTTCTGCGCACGACGAACATCACGGCCTATGGCGAAGTGCCGGGGATCATGACGATCGCCGAGGAATCGACAGCCTTTCCGGGCGTAAGCCGACCAGCGAACTGGGGGGGGCTGGGGTTCGGGTTCAAGTGGAACATGGGGTGGATGAACGACACCCTGAGCTACATGCACAAGGACCCGATCTACCGGAAATACCACCACGGGCAGATGACCTTTGGCCTGGTCTACGCCTGGTCGGAGAATTACATTCTGCCGATTTCCCATGACGAGGTCGTGCATGGCAAGGGCAGCATGCTGTCGAAGATGCCGGGCAATGCCTGGGAGAAATTCGCGAACCTGCGGGCCTATTACGGCTTCATGTGGGCGCATCCGGGCAAGAAGCTGCTGTTCATGGGGCAGGAGTTCGCGCAAGGTGCCGAGTGGAACCACAACCAGAGCCTCGACTGGCATCAGCTTGATATTGCGGAACATCGCGGCGTGCAGCGGCTGGTGCGCGACCTGAACCGAGTCTACCGCGAGACACCCGCGCTGCATGTGAATGACTGCCGGCCCGAGGGCTTTGACTGGATCGAAGCGCACGATGCCGAGGCGGGGGTCTTTTCCTGGGTCCGCAAGGGGAATGGGTCAGACAAGCCGGTGGTGGCGGTGGTCAACATGACGCCGATCCAGCGGCAGTACCGTTTGGGTCTGCCTGCGGCGGGCACTTGGCGCGAGATTCTCAACACTGACGCCGAGGCTTACGGCGGGGGCAACCGTGGCAATCTGGGAGGGGTCACCACGGAAAAGACGCCGTGGCACGGGCAGGTGCAATCGGCTCTTGTCAACTTGCCACCGCTTGCGGCCATCTATCTGCAACAGGACTGAACGGGCGGGCAACGCCCAAGGGGAGGGATGCGATGAAACCGAGACCGAACCAGCGACTGTCGTCTCAGGCCATGGCCTTCGTGCTGGCCGGGGGCCGGGGCAGCCGGTTGAAGGAACTGACGGACCGGCGCGCCAAACCGGCGGTCTATTTTGGCGGCAAGACCCGGATCATCGACTTTGCCCTGTCGAACGCGCTGAACTCGGGCATCCGGAAGATGGCGATTGCGACGCAGTACAAGGCGCACAGCCTGATCCGCCACGTCCAGCGCGGCTGGGGGTTCTTCCGGGCCGAACGGAACGAATACCTGGACATCCTGCCTGCGAGCCAGCGGATGGACGAGGTCAACTGGTACCGTGGCACGGCGGACGCCATCGCGCAGAACATCGACATCATTGACAGCTACGGGATCAAGTATGTGATCGTGCTGGCGGGCGACCACATCTACAAGATGGATTACGAGGTGATGCTGCGCCAGCATGTCGAGGCTGGCGCAGATGTGACCATCGGCTGCCTGACCGTGCCCCGGAAAGAGGCCAGCGCCTTTGGCGTGATGCATGTCGACAAGACGATGAGGATTACAGATTTCCTTGAAAAGCCGAAGGATCCTCCGGCCATTCCTGGGGATCCGGACCATGCGCTCGCAAGCATGGGGATCTATGTCTTCGACTGGGCCTTCCTTCGTGATCTTCTTCTGAAGGACATGCAGGACGACAATTCGACCCACGATTTCGGGTTTGACTTGATCCCGCAGATCGTGAAGCACGGGAAGGCCGTGGCGCACAAGTTCGCCGACAGCTGCGTGACAAGCGGACTGGAGACCGAGCCCTACTGGCGCGACGTGGGGACGATAGACGCCTTCTGGCAGGCGAACATCGACCTGACGGATTTTGTCCCGAAGCTCGACCTCTACGACAACGCCTGGCCGATCTGGACCTATGCCGAGATCGTGCCGCCCGCGAAGTTCATCCATGACGAGGACGGGCGGAGGGGGTCTGCGGTTTCATCGCTCGTGTCGGGCGACTGCATCGTCTCGGGGTCGGAGGTGCGCAATTCGCTGCTCTTCACCGGTGTCCGGACGCACAGCTATTCCACGCTGGAATATGTCGTGGCCTTGCCACAGGTGGATGTGGGCCGCAAGGCGCAGCTGAAGAATTGCGTGATTGACCGGGGTGTCATCATTCCGGAAGGCCTGGTGATTGGCGAGGACCCGGAGGAAGACGCGAAGTGGTTCCGCCGCAGCGAGGGTGGGATCGTGCTGATTACGCAGGACATGCTGGACGCGCGGGCCAAAGCGCTCGGCTGACTGGACCTGGACCCGGGTCTGATTTAACTCCGGTCGGGAAGTGGCGGAAAGGCAAGGAAAATGGGCGGTCGAGTTCTGTCGGTAGCCTCGGAATGCGTGCCGTTGGTGAAGACCGGGGGGCTGGCTGACGTGGTCGGCGCGCTGCCGGGCGCGCTGGCGGCGATGGGCTGGGACATGCGGGTGCTATTGCCCGCCTACCGCGCCTTGCGTGGCCAGGCTGCGGGCTGGCCGGTCGTCTGGGAGGAAGCCGATCTTTGGGGCGGCCCGGGGCGCGTGGTTTCGGGCAAGGTCGCGGGTGTGCCAGTGCTGCTCCTGGATGCCCCGCATCTTTTTGACCGGGAGGGCGGACCCTATTCCAGTTCGACGGGGGATCATCCCGACAACTCCATCCGCTTCGCGGCGCTAAGCTGGATAGGCGCGCGGATTGCGCGCGAGGGGCTGGAGGGCTGGAAGCCGGATGTCCTGCACGCGCATGACTGGCAGGCGGGGCTCGCGGCCGCTTACCTTGCCTATCATGGCAATGGTGGCTGCAAGTCGGTCATCACCGTCCACAACATCGCCTTCCAAGGCTGGGCACCGGCCCACATGCTGGGCGTGTTGCGCCTGCCGGGTCATGCCTTCCACCCCGAGGCGCTGGAGTATTATGGCGGAATATCCACGCTGAAGGCGGGCCTGATGACGGCGGATTGGATCACCACCGTCTCGCCCACCTATGCGGCGGAACTCATGCGGCCCGAGTTCGGGATGGGCCTGCAAGGCGTGATCGCCGCGCGCGGGCCGGTGGTGTCGGGCATCCTGAACGGGGTGGATACCGGGGTCTGGGACCCGTCGCGCGAAGAGCCTGGCTTCGATCGCAAGGCCATGGCCGGGAAGGCCGCGGCGCGGGCGGCCCTGTGCCAGGAATTCGGGCTGGAGGTGCCGGGACCCTTGGCCATTGTCGTCAGCCGCCTGACCGACCAGAAGGGGATTGACCTTCTGCCTGCCGTGATCCCCGATTTCGTTCTGGGCGGGGGCGGGCTGATCGTGCTGGGATCCGGAGACCCGGCGATGGAAGGCGCGGTGCGCAACCTTGCCGCGCGGTTCCCCGGAAGGGTCGCGGTGCGGATCGGCTATGACGAGGGGCTGAGCCATCGGCTGTTTGCCGGGGCGGATGCCGTGCTGGTCCCCAGCCGGTTCGAGCCCTGCGGGCTGACGCAGATGTATGGCCTGCGCTATGGCACGCTGCCGGTCGTGTCGCTGGTCGGAGGGCTTGCGGATACGGTGATCGGGGCCAGCCCGGCGACACTGGCCGCCGGGGTGGCGACGGGGGTGACCTTCCACCCCGTGGATGCGCTGGCGCCCATCCGGTGGGCTGGGAAACCAGCGCCGCGGCCTATGCGTCGCTGTATGAAGGGTTGACCGCGTGACACCGCAGACCGTCTCGCCGCCCGCGCGGCTGGCGGGGCATTCCGTCGGCCCAGGGCGGCCCTGGCCGATGGGGTCCAGCTTTACCGGCGACGGGGTGAACTTTGCCGTTTTTTCCGCCCATGCCGAACGGATCGAGCTGTGCCTGTTCACCCCGGACGGGCGCAAGGAAACCGCGCGGCTGCCAATCATCGAACGCGACGGCGACATCTGGCACATCCATGTCGGCGGCCTGACCCCCGGCACGGTCTACGGGTTTCGCGCGCACGGCCCCTATGCGCCGGAACAGGGGCACCGGTTCAATCCGAACAAGCTGCTTCTTGACCCCTACGCCCGGGCGCTGGAGGGGCGGCTGAAATGGTCCGACGCCGTCATGGGCTACAAGATCGGCAGCCCGCGCGGGGACCTGAGTTTCGACACCCGCGACAGCGCCTTTGCCGTGCCGAAGGCGGTGGTGGCCGACCCGAGCTTCAGCTGGGGCAATGACCAGGCGCCGCGCACGCCACGGATCGACAGCGTGATCTATGAGACGCATGTCAAGTCGATGACCGCGCTGCATCCGGGGGTCGAAAAGGGCTTGCGGGGCACGTACCTGGGCCTGTGCAGCGATGCGGTGATCGACCATCTTCTAAGGCTTGGGATCACGGCGATCGAGCTTCTGCCGGTGCAGGCCTTCATTGACGACCGCTTTCTGGTGGCCAAGGGTCTGCGGAACCACTGGGGCTACAACACGCTGGCCTTCTTCGCGCCTGAGCCCCGCTACATGTCGAAAGGCGCGCTGTGGGAGTTTCAGACCATGGTCCGCCGATTCCACTCGGCGGGGATCGAGGTCATTCTGGACGTGGTCTACAACCACACGGCGGAAGGTGATGAGTGGGGCCCGACCCTGTCCTTCCGGGGTCTGGACAACGCCAGTTACCTGCGGATGGTCATGGATTCGCTTCGCTATTGGGTCGAGGTCGGCCATGTCGACGGCTTCCGCTTTGATCTGGCCACCGTCCTTGGGCGCGAGGCGCATGGGTTTGACCCGAACGGCGGCTTCTTCGACGCGATCCGGCAGGACCCGGTCCTGTCCCGCGTGAAGCTTATCGCCGAGCCCTGGGACATCGGCCCCGGTGGCTATCAGCTGGGGGCCTATCCGCACCCGTTCCACGAATGGAACGACAAGTTCCGCGATGGCGTGCGGCGGTACTGGAAGGGCGATGCCGGCATGACCCGCGATCTGGCCGCGCGGGTTCTGGGGAGTGCGGAACGCTTCGACCATTCGGGCCGCGCGGCGACCTCATCCATCAACTTCGTGACCAGCCATGACGGCTTCACGCTGGAGGATCTGGTCAGCTACACGATCAAGCGCAACTTCGCCAATGGCGAGGACAATCGCGACGGCCACCACGAAAACCACAGCGACAATCTGGGGGTCGAGGGGCCGACGAAGGATGCGAAGGTGCTTGCCGCGCGCGCCTTGCGCAAGCGGAACCTGCTGGCGACGCTGATGCTGGCGCAGGGCGTGCCGATGTTGTTAGCGGGGGACGAGATCGGTCACAGCCAGGGCGGCAACAACAACGCCTATGCCCAGGACAACGAGACCTCGTGGATCGACTGGACAAGGGCTGACCGCACGCTTTCGGGCTTTGTCGAGCGTCTGGTCGGTTTGCGCCGGTCCTTGCCGGTACTGCGGCAGCGGCGATTCCTGCATGCGCGCCAGCGCCCCTCGGACGGGGTGCCGGATGTGATCTGGCGCCGCGCCGATGGTACCGTGCCACAGTCCGAGGAATGGCATGATCCGGCCTTCCGTTGCCTGTGCGTGGAACTGCGCATGCAGGCGGAAGGCGGCGATCCGAACCCGGAGGCCGTCTTTGCTGTCTTCAACACCGGGCCTTCCGTCGCGCTGCACCTGCCCGAAACCGCGCCGGGGTGGGAGCTTTTGCTGGACACCACGCGCCCGGATCTTGCGCCCACGGGGCCCAAGGGAGGAAAACCATGACCACTG
Source organism: Tabrizicola sp. (assembly GCA_025458105.1). Lineage (GTDB taxonomy): Bacteria > Pseudomonadota > Alphaproteobacteria > Rhodobacterales > Rhodobacteraceae > Tabrizicola. The sequence continues at coordinate 77,266 of JALOTD010000001.1, forward strand.
TCGCAACAGCCCCCATCGCGGGACAGAAGCCGGGGACCTCCGGCCTGCGCAAGAAGACGCCCGTGTTCATGGGGCGGCACTATCTGGAGAATTTCGTCCAGTCGATCTTCGACGTGGTGGGGGCACAGGACAAGACCTTCGTCCTGGGCGGCGACGGTCGGTACTTCAACGACCGCGCGGCGCAGGTGATCCTGCGGATGGCGGCAGCGAACGGGGCGGCGCGGGTGATCGTGGGGCAGGGGGCGATCCTGAGCACGCCAGCCGCGTCACACCTGATCCGGCTGAACAAGACCGACGGCGGGATCATCATGTCTGCCAGCCACAACCCCGGCGGGCCGGAGGAGGATTTCGGGGTCAAGTTCAACATGCCGAACGGCGGCCCCGCGCCGGAAGGCGTGACCGAGGCGATGTACAAGCGCACGACCGAGATCACCGAATACAAGGTGCTGGAGGCGCAGGATGTGGACCTGTCGCGGATCGGAAGGCACCAGATTGGGTCGATGATCGTCGATGTCGTCGACCCGGTCAGCGACTACGCCGCGCTGATGGAGCGGCTCTTCGACTTCCCCGCGATCCGCGCGATGTTCGCGGGCGGGTTCCGGATGCGGATGGATTCGATGTGCGCGGTGACCGGGCCCTATGCGGTGGAGATCCTGGAGAACCGCCTGGGGGCGCCTAAGGGCACCTGCGTGAACGCGACCCCACTGCCGGATTTTGGCGGCATGCACCCCGACCCGAACCCGACCTGGGCGAAGGCGCTGATGGACGAGATGTTTGGTCCCTCGGCCCCGGATTTCGGCGCCGCAAGCGACGGGGACGGCGACCGGAACATGGTGGTGGGGCGGGGCATCTATGTCTCGCCATCGGACAGCCTGGCGGTGCTGGCGGCGAATGCGCATCTGGCGCCGGGCTACAAGGCGGGCCTGAAGGGCGTGGCGCGGTCGATGCCGACCAGCGCCGCCGCCGACCGGGTGGCCGATGCGCTGGGGATCGGGAAGTATGAGACGCCGACGGGCTGGAAGTTCTTCGGCAACCTGCTGGACGCAGGTCGCGCAACGATCTGCGGCGAGGAGAGCTTTGGCACCGGGTCGGACCATGTTCGGGAAAAGGACGGGCTTTGGGCGGTGCTTCTGTGGCTGAACATCCTTGCGGTCCGCAAGCAGCCGGTGGCGCAAATACTCGCCGAGCATTGGGCGAAGTTCGGTCGCAACTATTACAGCCGCCATGATTTCGAGGCGATCGAGACGGCCAAGGCCGACGCGATGTTCGCGGCCCTGCGCGGGTCGCTGGCCACGCTGCCGGGGCGGCAGGTCGAGGGGATGACCGTCAGCGCGGCGGATGACTTCGCCTATACCGATCCGGTCGATGGGTCGGTGTCGATGAAGCAGGGCGTCCGCGTCCTGTTCGCGGATGGCAGCCGGATCGTCTATCGCCTGTCGGGCACGGGGACGGAGGGCGCCACCTTGCGGGTCTATCTGGAGCGTTACGCAGCAGGACCGGACGGGCTGGACCTGGATGCCCAGGACGCGCTGGCCCCGGTGATCCGCGCGGCGCATGCGCTGGCCGGTATTGCCCAGCATACCGGTCGGATGGCGCCGGACGTCGTGACCTGACAATTCCGCCCGGTCGTGTCGCAAACGGGCCAGACGCGGCGCCTGTTTGCGACAAACCTGACACCTGTGTCGAGTTCTTCTGGGGGGACGGCGATGGGCGAGGTCAGGGTGCGGTCGGGCCGTCAGGCGCGGCAAGCTGAACGGGCGCAGAAAGGCCACGGGGTCGGGCGGCCCTATATCGTTCGCAACATCCCGACCTATGACGTGGATCGAAGCAGCGGCCGACCGCGTGCTGGCCGAGACGGGGATCGAGTTCCGCGACGACCCGGTGGCGCTGGACCACTGGAAGCGGGCCGGGGCCAAGGTGGATGGTCTGCTGGTCAAGTTCGAACCAGGCATGTTGCGCGAGATCCTGAAATCCGCCCCGGCCGAATTCACCCAGCATGCGCGGAACCCCGCGAACTCGGTGCAGATCGGCGGGCGGAACGTGGTGTTTTCCCCGGCCTACGGCAGCCCCTTCGTGATGGATCTGGACCGGGGGCGACGCTTCGGGACGATCGAGGATTTCCGCAACTTCATCAAGCTTGCGCAGTCCAGCCCGAACTTCCACCACTCTGGCGGGACGATCTGCGAGCCGACGGATGTGCCAGTGAACAAGCGCCACCTCGACATGGTGCTGGCGCATATCGAACTGTCCGACCGACCCTTCATGGGGTCGGTCACCGCCGAGGAGCGGTCAGAGGACAGTATCGACATGGCCCGCATCCTGTTCGGCGAGGCGTTTGTGAACGATCATTGCGTTATTCTGGGGAATGTGAACGTCAATTCGCCTTTGGTCTGGGATGGCACCATGACCAAAAGCTTGCGGGCCTATGCCCGGGCCAATCAGGCGGCGGTGATCGTGCCGTTCATCCTGGGCGGCGCGATGGGGCCGGTAACGAACGCGGGCGGGATCGTTCAGTCGCTGGCGGAAACCATGGCGGGCTGCGCGCTGACCCAGCTGGAGCGCAAGGGCGCGCCGGTGATCTTCGGGAACTTTCTGTCGTCGATGTCGCTCCGCTCTGGCTCACCCACTTTCGGCACGCCGGAACCGGCGATCGGGTCGCAGGTGATCGGCCAACTGGCGCGGCGGCTGAACCTGCCCCTGCGCTGCAGCGGCAATTTCACCACGTCCAAGCTGCCGGATGGGCAGGCGATGATGGAAGGCACGATGTCGATGCTGGCCGCGATCCATTGCGGGGCGAACTTCATCCTGCACTCCGCCGGCTTCCTGGATGGGCTTTTGTCGATGTCCTACGAGAAGTTCATGCTGGACGCCGACCTGTGCGGGGCCTTGCATGCCTATCTGGACGGAATCCGGATGGAGGAGGACGACCTGGCGGTCGATGCCTTTGCCGAGGTCGGCCCCGGCAACCATTTCTTCGGCTGCAGCCACACGATGCGGCACTATGAAACGGCATTCTGGGACAGCGAGCTGTCGGACAATGAACCCTTCGAGAAATGGGAGGCCGCAGGATCGACCGACGCCGCGACCCGCGCCAACAGGCTTTGGAAGAAGCGGCTGGCGGAGTATGAGGCCCCGGCGCTGGAAGAACGCATCCGCGAGGCACTGCATGAGTTCGTGACCAAAAGAAAGGCCAGCGTGCCGGACGCTTGGCACTAGTCCGCCGATTGCTGCCACCCCGCACTGCCCTGGCGAAAGCGCAACAAGAACGAAGGTTCGAAAACACCTCCCCCCCGCGCGATCCAGGACGTCCGCGTCACCAAGCCGGGGGCAAGATCAATTACGGCGACGTCGTTTGCATCAGTCTTCAAACGGGTGGAAATCGCGGTTCCGACCTGTAGGAACAAAACACCCGCTGCAGTTTCTGCAAAGCCCGCATGGGGCATATGCGTGTGACCGGACAGGACGACCTGGGCTCCCGTTGCGGCGAGATCCGCCAAGGCTTTGGCGGGCTCTGCAATGTCGGCAGGGGTGCCATCAGCGGCAGGGACCGGGGCATGATGCATGACGGCAATCCGGTGCGCCTCGGCAGGGGCACCGGCAAATGCGGCGGTCAGTCGCGCCACGGAAGATCGTCGCAGTCGACCGGCCTTCCAGACAAAGGGATCGGAAGTATTTACCCCCTGGATCACGGCATCGGGCAGGGTCAGGGACGGCTCGACCCCGGCCCCGAAAGCCTTGCGATACCGGGCGAGTGGGGCTGCAAGCCTAACGGGCAGATTGTAGAGCGGCATGTCGTGATTTCCCGGGACGACCAGAACCGGCCCCGAAAACCGAGCAAGATAGGCGCGAGCCGCAGAAAACTGCGACGGGCGGGCGCGCTGGGTCAGATCGCCAGAGACGATGACGGCATCGGGACGCTGGCTGGCCGCAAGGTCGAGCAGCGGCTGGATCAGACGGTCGTCCACGGCACCGAAGTGTAGGTCGGAGATATGCAGAAGTCGTGTCAACTTGGTCCGGCCTTTGCCTTCGGATTCTGCGGCGGCAAGATCACGTGCAATTTGTGGTCCGAAAGCCGGATCTTCAGCGGCAGTTGCATGCGCAGCTTTTCGCCATCCAGAGCGACCGATATGCGCCGACGGCCCCTGACCGCCACGATGATGCGGCGGGGCGTCGAGACGATGACATCCCGCCCGTGGTCCACCCGTTTGCGGATCAGCCGCCAGGCCAGCCGCAAAAAGCCCAGCCGTGTCTGTTGATGCGCCAAGAACATCACGAAACGGTCGTCCGAGATCGCGTCGGCCCCTTCCAGACCGAACTGGTCCAGCTGATAGGCCGATCGCGCGACAAACAGCATCGGCGTGCGGATGCGGTGGCGCGTTTCATCCTGGAACAGGTCCATCCGATGCGGCTTCTGAAACCGCAGGATCGTGCGCAGGCTGGCTAAGTGAGCAAGGATGCGGTAGCGACCGAAGCGGGCATAGGTCGCCTCGCGCTCTTCCAGGATCGCTGGATAAAGCCCTATCGAGACGTTGTTCAGGAACACCCTGCCGTTCAGGGTACCCACGGCGATGAAATGACTGGACCCATCCAGGATCGCGCGGGCGGCGGCGTCGATTTCCTCGGGCAGGCCCAGACCTCGGGCGAAGTAGTTGAAGGTCCCAAGAGGAAGGACGGCAAGCGCTGCGTCTGTCCCCGCCAGAGCATGCGCCACGCCGGCAACCGTCCCATCGCCTCCCGCAGCCACGATGATCGGATAGCCGTCTGCGACCGCTCGGGCCGCCTCGTCCGCCGGATCGCCGGAAAACGGTCGCAAGATGGCACGGTCTCCGAAGACCGCCATCGCCCGTTCGACCGCGCCCGGGTTGCGCTGCGCGGTGCCGGACCGGGGATTGGCCAGAACGCAAATGTCAGGTTTTTGCGGCATACGATCCCCTTGGCTTGCAAGGGAGCTAGGTGCGCAGACCAGTTTCTTCCAGTAGGCCCAGGCGCTTTGCCTCGTAATAATAGCCGCGCGCATACCAGCCCACGGCTTCGGCCTCGTTCCCGCCTGACACAAGCCAGGCGCCGCGCAGGTACTTGCCGGCGTAGATCAGGTTCGTTTCGGCATCAAGCAGGCCCGACGGATCGCCCCGATAGCCCATGGTCCGCGCGGTTTGCGGCAGGATCTGCATGAGGCCGTAGTAAGGTCCATTGCGCGCCGACGGGTTATAGTCGCTTTCTCTTTGGATGACACGGTGCAAAAGGCTTTCTGGAATATCGTGGACGGCGGCGTACTTGCGGATCAGGGCGCGCATTTCCGGCGTCTCGCCGGGGTGCAGGTCTTCGCGGGAGATGGCTTCACGCGGGGTTTGCCGGGCACAGGCTGCGACCAATGTTGCAGCCAACAGGATCAGGGCGTGGCGTCGGGTCGGGATCATCGCGCAGCTCCTAAGGAAACGGCCAGCGGGGTAGCCGAGAGGGTGGCGGCTGACAAGACATGCCCCGAACTTTCGGCAACATGCGGCCACTGGCCTGATTTTTCGCCCGACACGGAAATTTTGCTTAGACAGTTGCCGGTTTCGCATAGTCTGTGGTTCAGGGGAGAGGGGGAATCGTTCATGAAGCTGAGCGACAGCCGTGAAATCCGGTCAGACGTTGCCACGGTCTGGGCAGCAATCCTGAACCCCGAGGTGCTGAAGGAATGCATACCGGGCTGCCAGAGCCTGACCGGATCCGCGACCGAGGGTTATGAAGCGGTCGTCAAGCAGAAGGTGGGGCCAGTCAGCGCGACGTTTACTGGCCTCGTCCAGCTTTCCGACATTGTCGAGGGCAAATCCCTGCGTATTTCCGGCGAAGGCAAGGGCGGCGTTGCGGGCTTTGCCAAGGGCGGGGCGGATGTGGTGCTGGAACCAACCGAAAGTGGCACCCGTCTAAGCTATGACGTTGACGCAACTGTCGGCGGAAAGATCGCCCAGTTGGGCAGCCGGATCATCGACGGGTTTGCCAAGAAGATGGCCGATGAATTCTTCACCCGCTTCCAGGACGCGGTCGAAGGCCCCGATGAGGAGGAAGGGGCCGAGACGGCGGCTGAGGATGCTCCGAAAAAAGGATGGTTCAAGCGCCTCGTCGGGGGCTGAAGCCCGGCATCGTTACCAAGGATACCCAAGGGAGGATAAGAATGACCAAAGTCAGCATGACGGTGAACGGCCGTGCCGTTTCCGGCGACGTGGAAGGGCGGACGCTTCTGTCGTCGTTTCTGCGCGAGGGGCTGGGGCTGACCGGCACCCATGTCGGCTGCGACACCAGCCAGTGCGGCGCCTGTGTGGTGCATGTGAACGGCCAGCCGGTGAAAAGCTGCAGTGTCTTTGCACAGGACGTGGCTGGGGCCGAGGTGAAGACGATCGAGGGCATGGCCAATGCCGACGGCTCGCTGTCGGTGATCCAGCAGGCCTTCCAGGACCATCACGGGCTGCAATGTGGCTTCTGCACCCCGGGCATGGTGATGTCGGCGGCGGCACTTCTGAAGGAAAACCCCAAGCCCAGCGAACAGGATGTGCGCCACTACCTTGAGGGCAACATCTGCCGCTGCACGGGGTATCACAACATCGTCAAGGCGGTCATGGCCGCGTCCGGACAGGACGTCAGCCAGATCGCGGCCGAATAGGGAAGGGGGGAACCATGCCGAAGGATCACGGGATTGGCGCATCTTCCAAGCGCCGCGAGGACGTGCGGTTTCTGACCGGACGGGGCAAGTATACCGACGATATGGCCATCGCGGGCCAGGTGCATGCGGTCTTTGTTCGCAGCCAGGTGGCACATGGCCGGATCAAGAAGGTCGACACGTCGAACGCCGCCAAGATGCCGGGTGTGCTGGCCGTCTTTACGGGCGAGGATTTCAAGGATGTGGGCGGCAACCCGGCGGGCTGGCTGATCAAGTCCCGCAACGGCGAGGCGATGCGCGAACCGAAGCGCCCGGTCCTGGCCCATGGCAAGGTGCGCCATGTAGGCGACGCCTATGCCGCCGTGGTAGCCGAGACGCTGGCGCAAGCGAAGGACGCAGCCCAGCAGATTGCGGATGATTCTGTGATCGAAGAACTGCCCGCCATCGTCGACATGGCTGCGGCCGTGGCCAATGCCTCGAACCGCGTCCATGATGAGATCCCCGACAACCTCTGCTATGACTGGGGCTGGATCGAGGACAACCGCGCCAAGGTCGATGAGGCGATCCGCAACGCGCCGCATGTCACCACGCTGGAGCTGGTGAACAACCGGCTGGTCCCGAACGCGATGGAGCCGCGTGCCTCGATCGGCGAGTATTTCCCCGGCACGGGCGACTACAAGCTGACGACAACCAGCCAGAACCCTCATTTGACCCGGCTTCTGGTGGCAGCTTTCGTGCTGGGCATTCCTGAAAACAAGCTGACGGTCGTTGCGCCCGATGTGGGCGGCGGGTTCGGATCCAAGATCTATCACTACGGCGAAGAGGCGCTGGTGCTGGCGGCGGCCAAGCAGCTGGCGCGCCCGGTACGCTGGACGGCCGAGCGGACCGAAAGCTTCCTGACCGACGCTCATGGCCGTGACCATGTGACAAAGATCGAGCTGGCTTGCGAGAAGGACGGCACCTTCATCGCCTTCCGGACCGAGACCATGGCGAATGTTGGCGCGTATCTCTCGAACTTCGCGACGGTCACGCCCACCTTCCTGCACGGCACGCTGATGGCCGGGCCCTACAAGGTGCCGAACGTCTATGTGAACGTGAAGACCGTCTTCACCAACACCGCGCCGGTTGATGCCTATCGTGGGGCAGGGCGGCCCGAGGCGACCTTCAGCCTGGAACGCGTGATCGACAAGATGTGCCGCGAACTTGGCCTTGATCCGTTCGAGGTGCGGCGCAAGAACTTTGTCACCACCGACATGTTCCCCTACACCACGCCCGTGGCGCTGGTCTATGACACCGGCAACTACCACGCGACTTTGGACAAGGCGATGGAGATGGCCGATGTCGCTGGCTTCGAGACGCGCGCCGCAGCCTCCAAGGCCAAGGGCAAGCTGCGGGGCCTGGGGCTTTCGACCTGGATCGAGGCTTGCGGGATCGCCCCCAGCCATCTGGTGGGCATCCTGGGGTCACGTGTCGGCCTTTATGACGCAGCAACCGTGCGGGTGAACGCCACCGGCAACATCAGCGTGATGGTGGGCGCCCACAGCCACGGCCAAAGCCACGAGACGGTCTTTGCCCAGATCGTGGCCGACAAGCTGGGGATCCCGGAAGCGTCGGTGGAAATCGTCCACGGCGACACCTCGAAGATTCCCTTCGGCATGGGCTCCTACGGCTCGCGCAGCCTTGCGGTCTGCGGGGTGGCGATGGCCAAGGCGGTGGACAAGATCATCGCCAAGGGCAAGAAGATCGCGGCCCACATGCTGGAAGCCGGCGAGGGTGACATCACCTTCGCCGACGGCAAGTTCAGCGTGGCGGGAACCGACAAGGCCAAGACCTTCGGCGAGATCGCCTTCAGCGCCTATGTCCCACACAACTACCCGCTGGAAACGCTTGAACCGGGGCTGGAGGAGACGGCCTTCTATGACCCCGCGAACTTCACTTATCCCGCCGGGGCCTATCTGTGCGAGGTCGAGGTCGACCCCGACACCGGCAAGGTCGACATTGTCGGCTTCTACTGCGCCGACGACTTTGGCAACATCATGAACCCGATGGTGGTCGAGGGCCAGGTGCACGGCGGCGTGGGGCAGGGGATCGGGCAGGCGCTTCTGGAGAATACCCGCTACAACGAGGACGGCCAGCTTCTGTCGGGGTCCTACATGGACTATGCCATGCCCCGCGCCGATGATGTGCCGTTCTACACGGTCGACTACAGCTGCCAGACGCCCTGCACGCACAACCCGCTTGGGGTGAAGGGCTGCGGCGAGGCGGGGGCCATCGGTTCGCCGCCGGCAGTGGTCAATGCGGTGATCGACGCCCTCCACCGGGGCGGGTTCACCCACGTCACCCATATCGACATGCCGGTCTCGCCGTCGCGGGTCTGGTCGGCGATCCACGGCTGAGGGAGGCACATCATGCACAATTTCGACTTCGTGAAACCCTCCTCCATCGCCGATGCCGTGAAGGCCATGGGCCAGGACGGCGCGCAGGCGCTGTCGGGCGGGCAGACGCTGATCCCGACGATGAAACAGCGCCTTGCCGCGCCTTCGGTTCTGGTCAGCCTGACCGGGATCAAGGAGATGCAGGGCGTCTGCATGGGCGAGGGTGGCCTGCATGTGGGCGCAGCGACGCCTCATGCCATCGTCGCGCGCGAGGCCAAGTCGCATTACCCGGCGCTGGCGGCTCTGGCAGGCGGGATCGGCGATCCGGCGGTGCGCGTGCGGGGCACCATCGGGGGCAGCATCGCCAACAACGACCCGGCGGCCTGCTACCCCTCGGCCGTGCTGGGATCGGGCGCAACGGTGGTGACGAACAAGCGCAAGATTGCGGCCGACGACTATTTCCAGGGCCTCTTCACCACGGCACTGGAGGAAGGCGAGATCGTCATAGAGGTCGTCTTTCCGATCCCGGAAAAGGCGGCCTATGTGAAGTTCAACCAGCCCGCCAGCCGCTTTGCCCTGACCGGCGTCTTCGTCGCCAAGTTCGCCTCTGGCGTGCGAGTGGCGGTCACCGGGGCCTCGCAGAACGGGGTCTTCCGCTGGACGGATGCCGAGAATGCGTTGGGTCGCAGCTTCAACGCCCAGATGGTCAGCGGGTTGACCGTCGATGCCTCTGAAATGATCGGCGACCTGCACGGCACGCCCGCATATCGGGCAAACCTGGTCAAGGTGCTGACCAGCAGGGCGGTTGCTGCGGCGGGCTAAGTCTGTCCCGAACCGCGACGTTTCGGCCCCTGCGTCACCGCGCGGGGGCCGTTGTCATTCTCCTGTCACCCGAATCCGGCACTTAGCCTGTGGAAAACCCCCGCGACACTCTGGCGCTAGGGGGTTGCCATGGCGGAAACGCCAGATATAGTCCAAGGCATCGGGGCGGGCTCCCCCGCCCTGAAGGCCGATGGTCAACGGGCAAGGCGTGGAGTCTTTGACGGAATGGACGGCGATTTCAGAACCCAGTTCGTGCGCGACCCGGCGGCACTGAAGCATTTTCCGGCTTTAGTCCTGAACGCCGACTATCGCCCGCTGTCTTACTACCCGCTCAGCCTCTGGCCCTGGCAAGAAGCGATAAAAGCCGCCGTGCTGGACCGGGTGCAGATTGTTGCGGAATATGACCAGACCGTCCGAAGCCAGCGGCAAGAGTTCCGGATACCTTCGGTCGTCGTGCTGAAGGAATTCGTCAGACCCCAGAAGCGCGTGGCATTCACGCGCTTCAATCTTTTTCTCAGGGACGAATTCTGTTGCCAGTACTGCGGGGCGAAGGGCGATCTGACCTTCGACCATGTGGTCCCCCGGTCACGAGGCGGGATTACCAGCTGGGAGAATGTGGTCGCAGCCTGCAGTCCCTGCAACCTGCGCAAGGGAAACAAGACACTGCGGCAGTCGGGCCTCAGCCTGCGCCGCCCGCCCCGCGCCCCTTCGGCCGAGGAAATGCAGGCCCACGGTCGCCGCTTCCCACCGAACCACCTGCATGACAGCTGGATGGACTACCTCTACTGGGATGCCGAACTGGAAGCGTGAGCCGGTTCCGTCACAGGCGCAGCAATGCTAGACATGGACAGGCGTAGGCTGTAGAAGGCCGCCGTTAGCGCTAACAGCGCCCATCGAGGAGCAGCCCATGGTCTCGCGTGTCATTCCGGTGGATGTATTCGACCTGGTGATCTTCGGCGGTACCGGCGATCTGGCCCGCCGAAAGATCCTGCCAGGGCTTTATCGTCGCTATGTCGCAGGCCAGATGCCCGCTGACAGCCGGATCATCGGTGCGGCGCGAGCCGATCTCAGTGAAGCCGATTACCGCGCCCAGGTGGCCGAAGCGATTGCCGAATTCGTTCCGAAGGACCGTCAGGACAAGACGGCCATACAGGGTTTTCTGGACCGGCTGCACTATGTGGCGATTGATGCGACGGGCACGAATGGGTGGTCTGCCCTGAAGGGCCTCATGCGCGACAGCGTGGTCCGCGCCTTCTATTTCTCGGTCGCGCCCAGCCTGTTTGGCGACATTGCCCAGCGTCTGTCCGAGCATGGGATCGCTGACGCCTGGAGCCGGATCGTCGTCGAAAAGCCGTTCGGGCGCGATCTGGCCAGTGCAAAGGCGCTGAATGCCGTTCTGGCCAAACACTTCAACGAAACCCAGATCTACCGGATCGACCACTACCTGGGCAAGGAAACCGTCCAGAACCTGATGGCGGTGCGCTTTGCCAACATCCTGTTCGAGCCCTTGTGGAAGGCCGAATACATCGACCACGTCCAGATCACGGTTGCCGAAACCGTGGGCGTCGACGGGCGGGGGGCCTATTACGACAAGTCGGGCGCGATGCGGGACATGGTGCAGAACCACCTGATGCAGCTTTTGTGCCTGATCGCGATGGAGCCTCCGTACCACTTCGATCCCGACGCGGTGCGCGACGAAAAGCTGAAAGTGATCCGCGCGCTTAAGCCGGTTCCGTCCGAGGATATCGTGCGCGGCCAATATGGCGCGGGCGGGGGCGACAAGGGCTATGTCGCGCACAGCGAAAATCCCGCCAGCCGCACGGAAAGCTATATCGCGTTGAAAGTGCATGTGTCGAACTGGCGTTGGCAAGGCGTGCCCTTCTACCTTCGCACCGGTAAGCGGCTGCGGGCGCGTGCCAGCGAGATTGCGATCACCTTCAAGCAGCCGCCGCATGCGATTTTCGACGACGCAAAAGGCTGGCACGAAAACGTGCTGGTCATTCGTCTGCAGCCGAACGAAGGCATGAACCTGATGGTGATGATCAAGGAGCCCGGCCCGGGAGGAATGCGTCTGATGCAGGTTCCCCTCGACATGTCCTTTGCAGATGCGATCACCGATGGCGAGGATGTGCCAGACGCCTATGAACGGCTTATCATGGACGTGATCCGTGGCAACCAGACGCTCTTCATGCGTGGCGACGAGGTCGAGGCCGCCTGGGCCTGGACCGATCCCATCATCCAGGGCTGGGAGCTGCGCGGCGACAAGCCTCAGACCTATGACCCCGGCTCCTCCGGTCCCGAGGACGCGCTGATGCTGATGCACCGCGATGGCCGCCGCTGGCGGGAGATTCGCTGATGCGACTGGAGGTCTATCCAGACCGCGACCTGATGATGCTGCGGCTGGCCGACATCATTGCTGGCCAGTTGGGTGAGTTCCTGCGGCGCGACGGAAGGGCAACGTTTTCCGTACCGGGCGGCACGACGCCGGGGCCGATCTTCGACACGCTGTCCGGGGTCGACCTGGATTGGGCCAATGTTGCCGTGGTCCTGAATGACGAACGCTGGGTGTCCGAGAGCAGCGACCGGTCGAACACGCGTCTGGTGCGGCAGCGGCTGATCCGGGGGCGAGCGGCGCAAGCGCGGCTGGTGCCGCTTTACGCGCCCGCCGAGACGCCGGAAGAGATGCTGCCCGCGCTGGAGGATGGTCTGCGGCCGCATCTGCCCATTTCGGTCCTGCTTCTGGGCATGGGGGCCGACATGCACACCGCAAGCCTCTTTCCCGGCGCCGACCGGCTGAGCGAGGCCCTGTCGCCGAACGCGCCGCTGCTTATGCCAATGCGGGCCGAAGCGGCGGGCGAGCCGCGCGTTACGCTGACGGCGCCAGTCCTCAAAGGGGCTTTCCACACCCATATCCTGATGACCGGCGCGGAAAAGCGCTCGGCCCTCGACCGCGCCCTGACCCTGCCCCTGCATGAGGCGCCGGTTCGGGCGGTTCTCGACAATGCAACCGTTCACTGGGCGGAGTGAGCCATGACAAAATGGGCCGAACTGCAACGCTTGTTCGACATGAACAAGGACCGGCATATTCTTGATCTCTTTGACGAAACCCGGGCGGCCGAGTTCTCGGTCATGAGCGACGGGACGCTGTTCGACTATTCCAAGACCAATATTGACGCCGCAACCCGAACGGCCCTGATCCGGCTGGCCGAGGTCTCTGGCGTGGCCGAAAAGCGTGCCGCGATGTTCGGGGGCGCGAAGATCAACGATACCGAGGGGCGCGCTGTCCTGCATGTGGCGCTGCGGGCCGGGGACGACGAACGGATCGAGGTGGACGGCAAGGATGTCCTGCCCGAGGTTCGCCGCATCCGTGCCGCCTGTGGGACGTTTGCCCGCGATGTGCGGTCGGGGGCGTTCCAGGGGCAGGGCGGCAAGATCACCGATGTGGTGAACATCGGGATCGGCGGGTCGGACCTTGGGCCGGCGATGGCCTATCTGGCGCTTGCTCCTTTTGCCGACGGGCCGCGCTGCCACTTCGTGTCCAACGTGGACGGCGCGCACATTCACGACGTGCTGCAAGGCCTTGATCCGACGACAACTTTGGTGATCGTGGCATCGAAGACCTTCACAACCATCGAGACGATGACCAACGCCGACACCGCCAAGCGCTGGATGGG
>JALOTD010000043.1 GCA_025458105.1 Tabrizicola sp.
ACCGCAACAGAACCAGAGCGTCAGACCCAAGAACCGTCCCCAATCGCCCCGCCCGCGTGCCTTGCGAAAAAGGTGCGTTCATGGCGAAACCCCCGGAAATAAACAACAATCACGCCAGTCGCATCCTACCGACACTTCACAAAATGGCAACCCAAGATTGTGTCTGCTGGACAGGTGAGGCAGCGGACAAATCGGCCTGGTACAGGTTCTGTGGCCTTTCGCCGTTGATCGTCGCCCTCCCGAGGGGTGGGTGTCAGAGCTTCGGCAAGCCGCCGGACAAACGGTATCAATCCCACCAGGTCGCCGCGACGCTGCCCGCTGTCCGCGCTGGCGACGGTCGCCTTGTGACGGTAAAGCTTAGTGAGCGTGCTGGTCCTGCGTCAGATCGGCGTCGTTCCGGCACCGACAAGGGCCTGCCAAAGTCCATATGCGACACCTCCGGACGGTCGCGGCCCTGCGCTGCGATCCAACGCGCGGCGGCTCAGGTCGATTTGCCGGATTGCCCCCGAGGCGGTGTCCCGGCCGAGCGCACGCGGCGGGGCTGTACGGTGAGGGCAGCCTCCACCTGGCACCGCACATCCGGTTTCATCGGGCCGGATGTCACGCCGGTGTAGCAGATTTGTAAGTGAGGCTTACCCGAAGAACCCCGGCCCCGCGCGGCCCAGAAGCTCGTCCGCCAACGCCCGACCAATCGTCGCGCCATCGGCCACCGGCCCACGCAGCTCACCCGCGACCGAGGCGCTGCCATCCGGTCGCAGGATCTCGCCCCGCAGCCACAATTCGCCCCCGGTCAGCACCGCCAGCCCCGCAATCGGCGTCTCGCAGGACCCGTCCAGCCGCGCCAGGAACGCCCGTTCCGCCGCCAGCCGCTCGCCCGTCTCGCGGTGATGTATCGCGGCCAGAAGTCCCGCGACCCGGTCGTCGGCCACCCGCCGCTCGACCCCAATGGCACCCTGGGCCACCGCGGGCAGCATCTCCTCGGGTTCAATCGCCGACCGTACCACCCCGGTCATCCCCAGCCGCGTCAGCCCCGCCATGGCAAGGAACGTCGCATGCGCCACCCCGTCCTCCAGCTTGCGCATCCGCGTCTGCACGTTCCCCCGGAACTCCACCAGCTTCAAATCCGGCCGCCGCAGTGCCAGCTGCGCCCGCCGCCGCAAGGACGACGAGCCCACCACCGCCCCCTGCGGCAGGTTGGCAATCCCAGCATAACCTGGCGAGACAAAGGCATCCCGCACATCCGCCCGCTCCAGATAACAGTCGAGGCACAGCCCCTCGGGTTGCACCGTCGGCATGTCCTTCATCGAATGGACCGCGATGTCGATGCCGCCGTCCAGCAGAGCCTCTTCTATCTCGCGGGTGAACAGGCCCTTCCCGCCGATCTCACGCAGCGCCTTGTCCTGGATCGCATCGCCCGTGACCTTGATCACCACGATCTCGAACGCCGCCTCGGGCAGGCCAAAGGCCGCCATCAACAGCCGCCGCACCTCATGCGCCTGCCACAGGGCAAGCGGCGAGCCTCGGGTTCCGATCTTCAATGGGCGGGCGGGGGAGGGCAGGTCATTGCTCATGCGCCTAGGCATAACGCTGTCAATCAAGCCTGACAACTCTTGACAACCCAGGCCCCACGTCCGACCCATGGGGAAACAATGAGGCCATGATGACCAAGACGATCCTGCGCGCCCTCGGCGGTGAAACCCTTCCCACCCCGCCGATCTGGATGATGCGCCAGGCGGGCCGCTACCTGCCGGAATACCGCGAGACGCGCGCCAAGGCCGGCGACTTCCTGTCGCTCTGCTACACCCCCGACCTCGCCGCCGAGGTCACGCTACAGCCGATCCGCCGCTACGGGTTCGACGCCGCAATCCTCTTCGCCGACATCCTCCTCTTGCCGCAGGCGCTGGGCCCGAAACTCTGGTTCGAAACCGGCGAAGGCCCCCGGATGGAGACGACGGACACCCCAGGCCAGGTCGCCAACCTGAAGCCCACCGAAGCCATCCACGAAACGCTGAACCCCGTGTATGAGACCGTCCGCATCCTCGCCCGCGAGCTTCCGGCAGAGACCACGCTTATCGGCTTTGCGGGCGCCCCCTGGACAGTCGCCACCTACATGATCGGCGGCAAGGGCTCGAAAGACCAGGCCGCCGCGCACAAGTTGAAGGATCAGGATCGCCCGACCTTCCAGGCCCTGATCGACCGCATAACCGAGGCGACGGTCGAATATCTCTCTGCCCAGATTCAGGCGGGGGCCGAGGTGGTGAAGCTTTTCGACAGCTGGGCCGGGTCGCTCAAGGGCCAGGACTTTCGCGATTTCGCCGAAGCCCCCGCGCGGCAGATCATCGCCGCCCTGAAAGCCCGCCACCCCGGCATCCCCGTCATCGCCTTCCCGCGCGAAGGGGGGCAGGGCTACATCGGCTTTGCCCACCGCACCGGGGCCGATTGCGTCGCCATCGACAATTCCGTCAGCCCGGAATGGGCCGCTGCCAACGTCCAGATCGACGGTTGCGTGCAGGGCAACCTTGCGCCCGAACACATGGTCACCGGCGGCCAGGCGCTGATCGCGGCGACGCGCCATGTGGTCAAGGCCTTCTCCAAGGGCCCGCACATCTTCAACCTTGGCCACGGCATCACCCCCGACGCCCACCCTGACCATGTGCAACTGATGATCGACACGGTCCGCGGGGGCTGATGTCGGTCACCCTGACCCAGACCCAGATCATCCAGTCCCTCGGCGAGGCGCTCGCCTGGTTCGAAAAGGAACGCGCCTGGGGCGTTCCCGCGGCTGAGCTTCGCCACCTCACCGGCCGCATCGGGGAACTCTTCGCCGCCATGATCACCCGCGGCCAGATGGCGCTCGAAACCAACCAGCGCGGCTATGACGTGGTTGGTGCCGACGGGTCGCGGATTTCCGTCAAGACCGTGACCTCACGGCACAACATCACCTTCAAGGACAGCACTTTGGCCCAGGCCGACCGGGTGATGGTGCTTCTCCTTGCCGATGACCCCGACAAGGGCCTCTCCATCGAGGAACTGATCGACGAAGACCGCGCCACCTTTATGGCCCGGCTCAGCGAGGTGCGGAACGGCGACCGGACACTCTATCTGCCCCGTCCCGCAACCGCAAAGCCCGACCATGTGTTGGAGGTCACCGATACCGCCCGCATCGACGGCTATACCCTCACGCGGTTTGAAAACGGCAGCATCCGGGTCGATCTCGACGGTGTCGAGGTAAGGCCCGCCAAGCCTGCCCTTCGTCACCTGGCCGCACGTCTTGGGGTGGCGGTCGAGGCGCCTTCGGGCCTGCCGAAGAACACCCAGCAGCTTGGCAGCCACATCATCAAGGCCATAACTGCGGCCGGAGAGACCTAGATGCGCGCGGCACGGCGGGATTAGGCCATGGGCAGCCTGTGGATTGTCGCGACTGTGATCGCCGCTGCCGCCCAGACCGCCCGCAACGCCGCCCAGTCAGGCCTGACGGCCCGCATCGGCACGCTGGGGGCGACGCAAGTCCGGTTTCTCTTCGGCCTGCCCTTTGCCGCCCTGTTCCTCGGCGTCGCCAGCCTTGGCACGGGCGAGGCCGTGCCGCCGCTCACCCTTCCGGCCCTTGGCTACACCATCCTTGGCGCCCTGGCCCAGATCGGGGCCACCGCGCTGATGCTGCTGACGATGAAATCCCGCTCCTTCGCGGTCACCACCGCCTGGATCAAGACCGAGCCGGTCCTGGTCGCCCTTCTGGCCGTGGTCCTGATCGGCGACCCGCTGACCCCGGCCAAGATGCTGGCCATCATCGTGGCCACCGCAGGCGTGTTGATCCTCTCGACCAAGGCCGAGACCGCCCGGGGGATGCTGACTGACTGGAAGCCCACCGCAACGGGACTGCTGGCAGGCCTTCTCTTCGGCGTGGCCGCCATCGGCTTTCGCGGCGGAATCCTGGCTTTGCCCGAGGGCAGCTTCCTCATCCGCGCTTCGACGATTCTTGTCGTCAGTCTGGCGATCCAGACGGCGGTGCTGGTGGCATGGTGCCTGACCTTCGACCGCCCCGCGCTGACCGCCGCTTTCGCGGTCTGGCGCGTGTCGCTCTGGGCCGGCTTCCTGGGGGCCTTCGCCTCGCAGTTCTGGTTCATCGGCTTCTCGCTGACCTCGGCCGCCAATGTCCGCACCCTCGCGCTGGTCGAGGTGCTGATGGCCCTCGCCGTCTCGGCCTGGGTCCTCGGCCA
The DNA here is from genome assembly GCA_025458105.1 of Tabrizicola sp. Classification (GTDB taxonomy): domain Bacteria; phylum Pseudomonadota; class Alphaproteobacteria; order Rhodobacterales; family Rhodobacteraceae; genus Tabrizicola. The sequence goes on from JALOTD010000043.1 coordinate 4,218, forward strand.
GCGGGTGACAGGTCGCCAGATCGTGGGAATGGGCGTGGTCGTGGCGGGGGTCGGCCTGCTTCTGGCCGTGCAGGAATAAGGTCGGGTTCCACCCCGCGATCCTCACCTCGGAACGGTTAACACCACCCTAATGTCCCCAGCTAACCCATTGAAGAGTATCAAGGCCCGCTGGGTGTCCACGCGTGGACAGGTCTAGGCGACGATCTCGCGGGGCACGATGAAGTCCACTGTGGTCCCGCTCCCGAAGGCGACCTGCGACCAGTCCGCCACATCGAAATCGACGACCAGCGTCGCCCCGGTCGGATAGCGCGAGAATTCCGGATTGTGCGGCGGATGGGCCACCAGCCGCGCCGCGAATTCCGCGATCCCGGGGTTGTGCCCGATCATCATCACCACCTCGGCCTTCGCATGCCGCAGGACCGCCATCATCACATCCGGCCCGGCATGATAAAGGGCGGGCTTCAGCTCCAGCACCGGCGTGCCGGGCAGGGCGGGGGCGATGCCGGAGAACGTCTTCCGCGTCCGCAAGGAATCGGAACACAGAACCTCACCCGGCACATAGTCGCGGCTGGCCAGCCACTGCCCCAGATCCGCCGCCGCCGCCTTGCCCCGCTCGTTCAAGGGCCGGTCATGGTCGGGGGTCAGCGGATCGTCCCATGAGGATTTCGCGTGCCGCGTCAGGATCAACCGCTTCATCTGTGAAACTGCCTCATGTGATAGGCCGACTGTTCCGGCAGTCTTGCATAGGTCTGCGACAGCGGGCAAGCGCGGCGAACCAGACAGCCACCGGTCATGCATTCCTGCCCCCCGGGCTGGTCAAGGAAGGCATGGCAGACGGGAAGATCGTAGCCGGTCTTGGTCAGCGCCAGTGGCGGGCAGGCGGCCAGACAGGGGGCCGGGCAGCTGTCGCAGGGGCGGGGCAGGGGGGGTGGAACCTCCACCACCTCGCGCAGCGCCAGCGCCCCGCGAAAGCTGACCATGAGCCCCTGTCCCGCGTGGACCAAAAGCCGCACAGGGCTGTCCCAGACCCGCCCGGTCCGAAGCGCCCACCGGTAGAACGGGTGATACGGCGGCCCGCCAAAGGGGAACAAAGCCTTGGCCCCCAGATCACAGGCCAGCCGCCCGATCACCCGGCGCGACCAGCGGTCCACGGGATCAGGCTGGCCGTCCTGCCATTCGGGCTGAGCCTGCAGATGCGGCCAGAACCCCGGTTCCGCCGGGCCAAGCAACAATAACGTCCGGGTGCCCTTGGGCAGGCTGCCTTCCTCGGCCTCTGGGTGGAAACCGCCCAGCACCTCCAGCCGGTTTAGGGCCAGACGCGCCTGGGTCGCGGCCAGAAGGGACGCGGCAGTCGCGGGTGGGGTAGGGCTGTCCATCATGGCGCAAGGATGCGCCTTGTCACGGCCAAAGCAAGCCCGTAAACGACCCGCCTCCAGCCCCTAGCGGCGGAAGGGCAGGGTCAGCATCCAGCCCAGCCGCTGCGGACGGTCGTCCCGCCATTCCAGACCTATGGGCATCGTCTCGTGGTCGCCCTTGGGCTGGGGCCGATAGGTGCGGAACAGCCGGTCCCAGATCGACAAGGCAAAGCCATAGTTGCTGTCGTGCTCCTCGCGGTGGACCGAATGATGCACCCGGTGCATATCCGGCGTCACCAGCACCAGTCGCACCGGCCGGTCCAGCCAGCGGGGCAGGGCAAGGTTGGCGTGGTTGAACATCGCGCTTGCATTCAGCAGCAGTTCGAACAGCAACACCGCAAGGACCGAGGGTCCAAGCAGATACACCAGCCCCACCTTCAACGCCGCCGAGGCGACGATCTCGACCGGGTGAAAGCGCAGGGCCGTGGTCACATCAAAGTCGCGGTCGGAATGATGCACCCGGTGAAACCGCCAGAACAGCGGAACCTTGTGCGTGACCAGATGCTGTGCCCAGATCGCGAAGTCGAGAAGGAGGATCGCCAAGGCAACCTCCAGCCACACGGGCCAGTCCAGACGATTGAACAGCCCGATCCCCAGGGCTGCCGCATCGACAGCCGCCACCACTGCCAAAACGGGCAGCGCAACGGCAAGCGCCCGCACCGCCAGACCGTCGATCAGCACCAGCGCAAGGTTCGCCGTCCAGCGCCGGGCTTGCGGCTGCAACGGGCGGCGGCGCGGGATCGCGCGTTCCAGAAGCGCAAGAACCGCAAAGACGCCCACAGAGACCGTCAGCCGGATCAGAAGCTCATGCTGCATCTCAGTCCCCCGCCCGGTCAGCTTAGGCCGCATCGACACGGCACGCCAGTCATCGGTGCGCCGGCTTCGCAGGGCTTGCCGAAGGGGGGCTGATGCCGTCTTGCCATTGACCTAAGGCCCGGCACTGATCGTGTTCCGTGGGCGGCCTGCTCCTCTTGCGCGCCCCTGACGTTGCCGCCAGCAACCTGTGCCGCGCGCAACGAACAGTCTGCCGCGCATGGCGGAAGGGGTCTGCTTAAGGGTTAGATGGGCTTGAATATCCGCCTGTCGGGGCCCCGGGACGGGCGGTCGTCGGCCTTGTGGCGATCAGGCGCCGGGCAAGGTGAACCGGCGCCTGATCGCCCGGCAAGATCAATCGCAGGTCAAGCGCGGCTTACCAGCAAACATTCAACCGTCCACAATATATTGTGCTTAGCAGGCGAGGGCCTTCTGTATCTCGCCGTGATTTTGCGCCATATGAATTCCCATGCGTGCACATTTGAATAAGTGAGAGCATCTCATGCAATCACTGACGATGAAGACCACCGCCATTCTGGCCGGACTTCTCACCGCCACATCGGCATCGGCAGAAGGGTTGACCTTTGGCCTGGAGGTGCCGAGACCTGACGGTCTACGCAAACCACGGCGCAGGGCCGTTGAATGGCGGCAACGCCTGGTTCTCTGACGACGGATCGGCCGCCGCGTTCCGGTTGACCGCGGCCTACGATTTGAGCGAGACCTTCGGCCTGCGTGCCCGCCTGTTCAGGTTCGATGGCGACTTCGAGACCGCGACCAACCTGTTCGAAGCCCGTACCATCGACGTTGAGGCGGTGATGAGCACCGACCAGGGCGGCCTTGGTCTGGATGCCTTCGCCGGCCTGAGATCGGCAAGCGTCGACTGGTCGGACGAGAACGGTGGCAGCGGTTTTGGCTTCCAGGGCATCGGCCCCACCATTGGCCTGGAGCTGAACCATTCCTTCGGCAATGGCTTCGGGCTGGTCGCGGGTGCCCGCTACTCGGCGATGCTCGGCGAAACGACCGAGCTGGTCAACGACGACGCGGCTGACAACACCGTCGTCTCTTCGGTGGATCTTCGTATCGGCGTGGACTACGCGCGCGAAATGGCCAACGGCGGCGCGTTGACCTTCGGCCTTGGGATCGAAGGCACCAGCTTCCTCAGCCTGTCGGGCAACGTCGACAATTACATCGACCCCGAGGATGTGAACGTCACGCTCGCCGGCCCCTATCTGCGCGTCGCAATGTCGTTCTAAGAACCGGCCCGCGCCGACCATTGGTGGCGGCGCGGGCCCCAATCTGCCGGGCGTTTGGTCATGCGCTCCCTCCTGCGTCGGGATGACGGTCGTTGCGGTGCGACAAGCCTTGCGAGTCTGGATCAGGGGGTTGCGGGCGCGTCCTGCGGGGCGTCCGCAGCCGGGCTCTCGGGAGGGGCGGTCAGGATGCCGTTCTGCCAGATCCCTTCTGCTACTTCTCCGTTGGCATAGGTCAGCTTTCCGGCCCCCTCGCGCCGACCGGCCTTGAACTGCCCGACATAGACATCGCCCGAGGGGTAAGTCGCTGTGCCGCGCCCCTCGATCACACCCGCAACCCATTGGCCGACATAGCGGAACCCGTCGATGGTCGAAAACTCGCCCTCGCCGTCGCGCAGGCCCTGCTTGAAGGTACCCTTGTACAGGCTGCCGTCAGGATAGACCGCCGCGCCTACGCCCTCGCGCTGGCCATCGACCCAATCCCCCTCATAGCGGTAGCCATCCGGCAGGGTCATTGTGCCGATCCCCTGCGGCTTGGCATTGACGAAAGCGCCCTCGTAGACCCGACCGTCAGCATAAGCCGCGCGCCCCTGTCCGGTGATCAGACCGCGCTCCCACTGGCCCTGATAGGTCGACCCGTCGGGATAGGTGATCGCGCCCTGACCATGCGGCTGGTCGGCCAGCATTGCGCCGACATAAACCGCCCCGTCCGGATAAGTGATCGACCCTGTTCCCTCCATCCGGCCCTCGATCCAGGTGCCTTCATAGGTAAAGCCATCCGCCGCAGTGAACCGGCCCTGGCCATGACGCCGGTCCTTGACCCAGGACCCTTCATAGACATCGCCGCTCTTGTGGGTCAGCTTGCCCTGCCCCTCGCGCTGGCCATTGACAAAGGCACCCTCGTAGACATCGCCGTTCGGCTGCACCAGCCGCCCCGTCCCGGTGATCTGCCCATCGGCCCAGTCGCCCTCGTACAACAGCCCGTCCGGCATCGACAGCTTGCCCTGTCCCTCGCGCTGGCCGCCCGAGAGCGACCCCTCATAAGTAGCGCCATCCGGATAGGTGATCTTGCCGATCCCTTCCTTGACGCCCATAACCCATTGACCTTCATAGGTATATCCCGAAGGATTGGTCAGCTTGCCACGACCGTTGTGCTGGCCGCGCGTGAACCCGCCTTCATAGACTGACCCATTAGCATAGCGCGCCACGCCCTGTCCGGTCATCTGACCTTGCGCCCAGTCGCCCTCATAGGTCCGGCCGTCCGGGGCGGTGATCTTGCCCTGGCCATCCGGCTGGCCGTTCAGGAACCCGCCCTCGTAGATCGACCCATTCGGATAGCGCGCCGTGCCCTGCCCGGTGATCTCGCCCTCGATCCAGTCGCCGGTATACTCGAACCCCGAGGGCAGCCGGTACGTCCCCGTCCCGTGCTGGCGTCCGTTCAGGAAGGTACCCTCATAGACTGACCCGTCATCGTACTGCTTGGTGATGATTTCTCCGTCCTGGGCCTGGACCGGCAGCGCAAGAAGAGTGAGGGCAAAGGCAAGGCGGCGCATCGACGAATCCCCGGGTGACAGGGTGTGACGGTAAGGGCGCAGGCGCAGTGTGACAAGCTTGGGCGGCGCGGCTTTTCCTTGGCCATCAGTCTGGTAGAAGGAATGTGACCGATGGGGGGCCATGATGACCGATACCTTCCGACTAAGGCTGGCGCAGTTGAACCCCGTGGTGGGAGACATCGCGGGCAATGCGGCCCGCGCCAAGGCGGCCTGGGAGGCTGGGCGCGCAGACGGGGCCAACATGGTCGCGCTGACCGAGATGTTCATCACCGGCTACCAGACGCAGGACTTGATCCTGAAGCCCGCATTCGTGGCGGCCGCAGTGGCGGCAGTCGAGACATTGGCCGCCGACTGCGCGGACGGCCCGGCCCTGGGCATCGGCGGGCCGGTGACCTTGGGCGGCAAGCTCTACAACGGCTATTACGTGCTGGACGGTGGCCGGGTCCATGCCCGCGTCCTGAAGCACCACCTGCCGAACGACGCGGTCTTCGACGAAAAGCGGGTCTTCGCGTCGGCTGATGTGCACGGGCCCTATGTCGTGCGCGGCCTGCGCATCGGCACGCCCATCTGCGAAGACGCCTGGCACCCCGACGTGGCCGAAACGCTGGCCGAGACGGGGGCCGAGATTCTTTTGATCCCCAACGGCAGCCCCTATCACCGGGGCAAGCCCAACCTGCGGCTGAACCTGATGGTGTCCCGCGTGGTCGAAACCGACCTGCCGCTTGTCTATCTGAATATGGTGGGCGGGCAGGACGATCAGGTCTTCGACGGCTCCAGCATGGTCCTGAACCCCGGCGGGCGGCTCATGGCGCAACTGCCACAGTTTGATGAGACCGAGGTGACGGTCACCTTCCGGCGCGGGCCAGAGGGTTGGCGGGCCGACCCGGGCGAAATCCATGAGATCCCCCCGATTGGTGAGGCGGACTATCGCGCCTGCGTGCTGGCGCTTGGCGACTACATGCGCAAGACCGGGTTCAAGAAGGCCTTGCTTGGTCTGTCGGGCGGGATCGACAGCGCCATCGTCGCCGCCATGGCAGTCGATGCCTTGGGGCCGGAAAACGTGCGCTGCGTGATGCTGCCATCGGAGTTCACCAGCCAGCAGTCGCTGGACCTGGCGACGGCAGCGGCGCAGGCCCTGGGCTGCCGCTATGACAGCGTGCCGATCACCGGGGCACAGGCAGCGGTGGGCGAAGCCCTTGCGCCCCTGTTCGCCGGGACTGAACCCGGGATCACCGAGGAAAACATCCAAAGCCGCCTGCGCGGCGTCATGCTGATGGCACTCTCGAACAAGTTCGGCGAGATGCTTCTGACCACCGGCAACAAGTCGGAAATGGCCGTCGGCTACTGCACGATCTACGGCGACATGAACGGCGGGTACAATCCGGTGAAGGACATGTACAAGACCCGCATGTTCCTGACCGCGCGCTGGCGGAATGAACACCACCGGCCCTGGATGAAGGGTCCGGCGGGCGAGGTGATTCCGCAGGCGATCATCGACCGGCCCCCATCAGCGGAGTTGCGCGCCAACCAGCGCGACGACGACAGCCTGCCGCCCTATGAGGTGCTGGACGCGATCCTGGAGTGTCTGGTCGAAAAGGAGATGGCGGTCGCCGACATTGTTGCCATGGGCTTTGACCGGGCCGTGGTCAAGAAGGTCGAGCACCTGCTTTACATCGCCGAATACAAGCGCTTTCAGGCGGCGCCTGGTGTGCGGCTGACGCAAAAGGCCTTCTGGCTCGACCGCCGGTATCCGATTGCCAACCGCTGGCGCGACAATGGCTGAGGTTATCGCCGTCAACCGCTACGCCTTGCGCGACATGGGTGCGTTCCGGGTGGCGGTTGCGGCCCTGGTGCGGCGTGTGCAGGACCAAGGCCACCCCGGCGTGACCGCCTATCGCTTCTTCTGCCCCAGCCCTGTCGAGGGGCGGGCGGTCGTCACTTATGCCTCCCCCGAGGCCTGGGTCACCCACCATGACCTTGTCATGTCCTGGCCCGAGATGGCCGCCCTTCGCGCTTCGGCTGATCTGGAAGAGGTGATGCTGTTCGGGCCGGTAACGTCAGCGATGCAGAATTGGATCGACCGGATGGGCCTTGGCGCAAAGGTCCGTGTCATGGACGAACAGATCGCTGGCTTCACGCGCTGATCTGTTCGTCCTTGTTCCCGCCCGGCTGTCCTAGGCCTGATTCGCGTCTGATGGTTAACGTATCCCGGGTCTTGCGCGCGTAGAGACGGAAGGAAGACAGAAGGAAGACGCAAAAAAGACGCCAGGAACGGCTGGTAACCCCTTGGAATAATGCACCGAACGGACCCCGCCGGTGCGGGCGGCGGGGCGTTGCGCGACGGTCGCGATATGCTGGCCTCAGACCTCGCTGACCGTGCATTCCCGCAGAAGGCGCATCACGTCCTCGGGGCGGCAAAGCTGGGTGGCATCAGTGGTCACGGCGGCCGATGCTGCGGCCGACCCCATCGCCAGCGCCTCGGCGTTGGACTGCCCCTGCGCCAGCGCCAGAACGAAGGCGGCAACGAAGCTGTCGCCCGCACCGACCGTGGATTTCACCTTTACTTTCGCGGCCTTGGCAAACAGCTTCTGGTCCTTGTCGGCCAGCACATTGCCTTCGGCACCCCGCGCGATGATGACGATCTTCGCCACACCCTTGTTTACCAGGGACTGCGCGAATTCGGCGGTATCCTCCAGCTTCGGCAGAGGCTTGCCAGCCAATTCTTCGCCTTCGGGACCATCCATCCGCAGGACTTCCAGCCCAGGAATCGGGTGCCGCACCGCCTCGGTCAGAGTCGAGCCCGAGGTGTCGAGCACCACCCGGGTCTCTGGCATCGAGGCGGCCAATTGTGCTGGAAAATCAACAGGAACACCCGGCGGCTGGCTGCCAGAGATCACCGAGAATCCTCCGGGCCGCGCCGTCGCGCGCAACAGCGTGAAGACACGGGCCCGCTCTGCTTCGCCCCAGACCGGGCCTGGCAGCATGAAGCGGTACTGCTTGCCGGTGGTGGATTCGTTGACCGTCAGCGACTGGCGCGTCTCACCGGGCCCGAGGATGGAAAGGAAGGTCACGCCTTCCCCCCGGATCAGCCCGGCGAGCCGGTCGCCAGTCAGCCCCCCAATGGCAACCAGCGCTAGGCTGTCGCCGCCCAAGGCCTTGATGGCACGGGACACATTCAGGCCCCCACCCCCCGGGTCAAGATGCGGCTCGGTGCAGCGCAGCTTGTGGCCGGGGATCATGTCATGCACTTCGGTTGCCATGTCGAGTGCAGGGTTGAGGGTAAGGGTAAGGATCGGGGCTTGGGTCATGCGGCACCTGTGTCTGTTACCGCTATCATAAACCCTTCGCACCGAAATGGAACTGCCCCCGACACTGGATGCCGGGGGCAGAAGTTTTCGAAAGCTTCTGCAAAATCCTTCGAAGGATTTCGGGTCCTGAGATCAGCCGTTCAGCAAAAGCTGATAACTTGCAGGCACATAGCGGAAGCCGTCGCCCATCGCCTCGACATAGCCAAGTCCTGGGAACGGCATGTGGTAGCCGATGAAGGGCACCTTGTCGGCGGCGATCATGCCGAAGACCTGCTTGCGGACGGCGGCGGCGGCGGCCTTGTCGCGGTCAAAGCGGACCTCCCAGTCGGGTTTCTGCAAGGACCAGACATAGTGGTTCGCGGTGTCGGCGGTGATCATCAGTCGCTGACCACCCGATTCGATGTTGTAGACCATGTGGCCAGGCGAATGGCCGAAGGCGGCCATGGCGGTGATGCCGGACGCCGGGCTGCCGCCGTCGTCCAGAAAGGTCATCCGGTCGTTCAAGGGGGCCACGTTCTTCACAAAGCCTTCGTCCCCGGCTTCGGTCGCGGCGTTGTGTTCGACCGCGCCGGTCACATAGCGGGCATTGGCGTAGGTGGGCGTCGTTCCGTCAGCCCCCATCAGCCCGCCGATGTGGTCACCGTGCATATGGGTCAGGACGACGATATCGACCATGTCCGGCGTCATACCGGCGGCGGTCAGGGCGGCGAGAGTGCCTTCTGCGGCAAGGCCTGTGTCGAAAAGCACGATCTCGGCCCCGGTGTTCACGACGGTCGGGGTGAAGAAGTTCTGGGTGCGATCGGCGGGAATGAAATTCGCGGCGGAGAGGGCGGCGAAATCCTCCGGGCTTGCATTCATGCCGAAAGTCTCCTGCGGCTTGTCACTGGCGCGGGTGCCGGCAAGAAGCGTGGTCACTTCAAAGCTTCCCAGCTTGAAGCGGTTCCAGGGCGCAAAGCCGGAGCCTTGCATGGTTTCCTGGGCACGGGCGGGATGCGGCAACAGCGTCGCGGCAAAGGGCATGGTGGCACCGGCGAAAAGCGCCTGACGGCGGGAAAGGGTGGTCATCTGTCCTCCTGCGGAATGTGTGATGTACTAAGGATAGAGCGCAAGCCCCGGTTGTCCGGTCACGGGCACGTCAGGTGGGGTGCAGTCCTGCACAAGTCCTGTGCGGCTAGGCCGGGAACCGGATCATTCCCACCAGGGGTCGATGGCGGCGATGTCGTCGTCGGACCAGCCGAAATGGTGCGCGAGTTCGTGGATCACGATATGGGTGACGAGTTCCTGCAGGGACACGTTGCCGCGTTCGGCCCATTCGTCCAGGATCGGACGGCGGAAGAGCCAGATCACGTCGGGCCGTGTCGTCTGGTCGACTGTCGACTTCTCGGTCAGGGGAATGCCTTCGTAGAGACCGGTCAGTTCGAACGGGTCGCTCAAGCCAAGCTCCTCGACCATGTCGTCTTCGGGAAAATCCTCGATTCTAAGGCGGACGTGCGTGGCGGGATCGCGGAAGGGGCTGGGAAGCGTCGAGATGGCCTCATGTGCCAGTTGCTCGATAAAGGCGAGAGACGGGGCGATGCTGTCGGGCGAGGGATGGGTCATCGGGTTAAGATAGAGGGGCGGAGGCCGAGGGGGAAGGGGCGCCATCGTATCGGGTTTGTGGTAAAAGCGACGAGAAAAGGGGGGGCATGGCATGCGACAGGCGGCGAAGACAACCAGCGCACCCCTGGACCGGGCGGCATGGCTGGCGGGGGTCGAAGCAGCGCGGCGGCCCGAGGCAGAGCGTCTGCTGGAGATCTTCGCGACGACGACGCGCTGGGAGCCGCGACTCTGGGGCCCCTCGATCGTGGGCTTTGGGCGGTATGTCTATCGGTACGACAGCGGACATGCCGGCGAGAGCCTTGTCGTGGGGTTTTCGCCCCGGACGGCGGAGATCTCGCTGTACGGGCTGACCGGCGGGGCGGAGGCCGAGGCCTTGCTGCCCGCGCTTGGCCCGCACCGGACCGGGAAAGCCTGTCTTTACGTCAGGCGCTTGGCGGCGGTTGATGCGGCTGTCCTGACGGATCTGATCCGGTCGGGGGTGAAGGACATGGCGGTGCGCTGGCCGGTCTTCCCGCTGTGACCTTGAACGGGCGGCCGTCCTCGGGGCATCGAACCCCTCGGACGGCGTTGCCACGGAAGGCGGTTCGGGCAGCCCAACTGGACAAACTTGGGGGCTTGTGACAGGGAAGGGCGGTTCAAGGAGCCACCCATGACTGTCACCTGTCGCTTCGCCCCCTCGCCCACCGGCTGGATCCATGTGGGGAACCTGCGCACCGCGCTGATGAACTATCTGATCGCGCGCCAGAACGGCGGGACCTTCATCCTGCGGCTGGACGATACCGACCAGGAGCGGTCGAAGCAGGAATACATCGACGGGCTGAAGGCGGACCTCGCGTGGCTCGGGATCACGTACGACCGGATCGAACAGCAGTCCTTGCGCATGGCCCGCTATGCGGAAGCCGCCGAGCAGCTGAAGGCGGCGGGGCGGTTCTACGAGTGTTTCGAGACGCCGGTGGAACTGGACCTGAAGCGGAAGAAGCAGCTGAACATGGGGAAACCGCCGGTCTATGACCGTGCGGCGTTGAGCCTGACCGAGGAGCAGAAGGCCGCCTACCGCGCTGAAGGGCGGCAGGGGTACTGGCGCTTCAAACTGGATCAGGAGCGGATCGAGTGGAAGGACGGGATCATCGGGGACATCTCGATCGATGCGGCGTCGGTGTCCGACCCCGTGCTGATCAAGGCGGACGGGCAGGTGCTGTATACCTTCGCCTCGTCAGTGGATGACGTGGACATGGGGGTGACCCACATTGTCCGTGGCGCAGACCATGTGACGAACACGGCGACGCAGATCCAGATCATGAAGGCGTTGGGCGGGACGCCCCCGACCTTTGCGCACCACTCTCTTCTGACCGGGCCGCAGGGCGAGGAATTGTCCAAGCGGCTGGGCGTGTTGAGCTTGCGTGACCTGCGGGCGCGGGGGGTGGAGCCGATGGCTCTCCTCAGCCTCATGGCGCGGCTGGGGTCGTCGAAGCCGGTGGAGCTTGCGTCGTCGATGGACGACCTGATCGCCGGGTTCGACGTGGGCTCTTTCGGCGCCGCACCGACGAAATTCGACGCGGAGGATCTGTTCCCTCTGACGCGGCACCATGTGCAGTCGCTGCCGTTCGAGGCGGTGAAGGACCGGATCGCGGCGCTGGGCGTTCCCGAGGCGGAGGCCGAGGCATTCTGGGCCGTGGCCAAGGGCAACATCACGATCTTGGACGATCTGGGCCAGTGGTGGACGCTTTTCCGCGACGGGGCCGAGCCGGTGGTGGACGAGGCGGACCGCGACTTCGTGCGGCAGGCCCTGGCGCTCTTGCCCGCGAAACCCTGGACCACGGCCACCTGGGGCGAGTGGACGACGGCGGTGAAGGAGGCGACGGGGCGCAAGGGAAAGGACCTGTTCCGCCCGCTGCGCCGGGCACTGACGGGCCGCGATGCGGGGCCGGAGATGGCCGACGTGATGCCGCTTTTGCGCAAGGTCCCGACCGTCTGAGCCCTGCGGATACCCCGGAGGGTTTCACACCCTCCGGACCTCCCGTGGGATATTTGTGGACATGAAATGCGCTTGGGCCGGATCGGTCCCGGGCCGAGGAACGGCTATGGCAGCACCGAACACGCAGGCGAAGTTCGTCGAGGGGAACCTCTTCCGGCACGTGTCGGTGATGGCGCTGACCTCGTCGGTCGGGCTGATGGCGGTCTTCGTCGTCGATCTGATCAACATGCTCTACATCGCGATGCTGGGGCGCGAGGAGCTGGCGGCGGCCATCGGCTATGCCGGGGCGATCCTGTTCTTCACCACAAGCTTCGGGATTGGCATGTCCATCGCCGTGGGGGCTTTGGTCGCGCGCGCGCTCGGTGCGCGCGATCCCGTTCTGGCGCGCGAGAAGGCGACCACCGGTCTGGTGCTGAGCCTGGTCTTCGGATCGATTTTTGCGGCCTTGGTCTGGCTGGCCCTCTGGCCCCTGGTCGGGCTTCTGGGTGCCACGGGCGAGACGGCGGCCCTGGCGGTCCATTTCCTGCAGATCGTGATCCCCTCGCAGCCTTTGCTGATGGTTGGCATGGTGGGCGGCGCGATTCTGAGAAGCCACGGTGACGCGCGGGCGGCGATGATGGCGACGGTCTGGGGCGCGGTGGCCACGGCCATTCTGGACCCGATCCTGATCTTCGGTCTGGGCTGGGACCTGACCGGCGCGGCGCTGGCCAGCGTGGCGGCGCGGGTGGTGATCGCAGTGATGGCGCTGCGACCGATCACGGCGAAATATGGCGGCTTCAACCGCCCGACGCCGGGACAGGTTCTGGCCGACATGGGGCCGATCTGGGCGATTGCGGTGCCGGCGATCCTGACCCAGGTTGCTACTCCGATCGGTCAGGCCTTCGTGACCCGGGCGACCAGCGCCTATGGCGAGGCCGCCGTGGCGGGCATGGCGATTGCCGGGCGGCTGACGCCCGTGGCCTTTGGCGTGATCTTCGCGCTGTCCGGCGCCATCGGGCCGATCATCGGGCAGAACTTCGGCGCGGGCCGGATGGACCGGGTTCGGCGAACCTTCATCGACGGGCTGATCTTCACCGGGCTGGTCATCGTGTTGGTCTCGGCCCTGCTCTTCGCCCTGCGGGGCCCGATTGCCGATGCCTTCAAGGCCGAGGGTCTGACGCGTGATCTGGTTTACCTGTTCTGCGGACCCTTGGCGCTTTTGTGGTTCTTCAACGGGATGATCTTTGTCGGCAATGCGGTCTGCAACAACCTTGGCCGGCCCTTCTGGTCGACGGTGGTGAACTGGGGTCGCCATACGGTGGGCACGATCCCTCTGGCGCTGTGGCTGGGCGGCTATTGGGGCGCGCAGGGCGTGCTGATCGGGCAGGCCATCGGCGGGGTGGTCTTCGGTCTGGCGGCGGCTTGGCTTGCCCTGATGGCGATCCGTGCGCCTGTCCAGCCCGTCCCGAGGGGTCGCCCCGTGCCCGAAGCCGCACCTGAGACCGAGCCGGTAGCCAGCCCCGGAGAGCGCCGGGCCTGAGCCGGTGGGTCAGGGTCGGCATACCGTCGTATTCCGAATTCCTCTTGCCCGGCTGGGGGGCTTTGGGTTAGGCAAAGGGAGTCAGGTTCGGGAGAATCCGGCGGGCCCCAAAGGCCCAAAGGTGCCGAAGGAGCAACCGCCCCGGTAAACTCTCAGGCGCAAGGACCGTTTCTGACGACAGACTCTGGAGAGTTCCCGGGAAGCCGGGACGCCGAAGGGATAACGATCTCAGGCGCACGTCAGCGTGCAAGGACAGAGGGGGCATCGCAGGGTGGGGATTGGCCCGCCTGACGGTGCCGGTGCGTTTTCCGGCCAGAGGATAGGGGGACGGCGATGGCCGACCTGGAGGAGCCGGAGCTTTTGCATCTGGGGCTGGAGCCCCTGCATGAGGAACTCGGCGGCAAGATGGTGCCTTTCGCGGGCTACCGGATGCCGGTGCAGTACCCCGACGGGGTGATGAAGGAACACCTGCATACGCGGTCTGCGGCGGGGCTGTTCGACGTCAGCCACATGGGCCAGGTGATCCTGCGGCCGCGTGGGTCTATTGAAGACCTGAAGCTTGCCTTCGAGGCGCTGATGCCGGTGGACGTGCTTGGACTGGCGGAAGGGCGGCAGCGCTATGGCCTGTTCACCAACGACCAGGGCGGCATCCTGGATGACCTGATGTTCACCAACCGGGGTGACCACCTCTATGTCGTGGTGAACGCGGCCTGCAAGGCGGCCGACATCGCCCATATGACCGCTGGGATGCCGGGCGTCTCGGTGGAGGCGGTGACCGACCGCGCGCTGCTCGCGCTGCAGGGACCGGGGGCCGAGGCCGCGCTGGAGGCGCTGGTGCCGGGTGTCGCCGCGATGCGGTTCATGGATCACCGGGTCTTCGGCGACATCTGGGTCAGCCGGTCGGGCTATACCGGCGAGGACGGGTTCGAGGTCTCGGTCCCTGAGGCGCAGGCGGATGGGTTCGCCCGGAAGCTGTTGGCGCAGCCGGGGGTCGCCCCCATCGGTTTGGGGGCGCGGGATAGCCTGCGGCTGGAGGCGGGCCTTTGCCTTTACGGCCACGACATCGACACCACGACGAGCCCGGTCGAGGCGAATCTGGTCTGGGCGATCCAGAAGGCCCGCAAGGCCGGTGGCGCCCGTGAGGGTGGCTTCCCTGGTGCGGCCCGCATCCTGAAGGAACTTGCCGAAGGGCCAGAGCGGCTCCGCGTCGGCCTGCGCCCCGAGGGCCGGGCACCGATGCGCGAGGGCGTGGAACTGTTTGCCCAGGACGGAACGCCGGTCGGCAAGGTGACCTCTGGCGGCTTCGGCCCTTCGATCAACGCCCCCATCGCGATGGGCTACGTGGCCCGCGCGCATGCTGGACTTGGGCTGCAACTTATGGGCGAAGTACGCGGCAAGCGTCTTCCCGTGACCGTGGCCGCGATGCCTTTCCAACCGACAAACACGAATGGCTGCGCATCGAGGGTGACCTCGTGGTCGTCGGCATCACCGAACACGCGGCGACCCAGCTGGGCGATGTGGTTTTCGTCGAACTGCCCGAAACCGAGACGATGGTGGCCGAGGGCGACGAGGTCTGCGTGATCGAAAGCGTCAAGGCCGCGTCCGACATCCTGGCCCCGATCGACGGCGAGATCGTCGCGGTCAACTCCAAGCTGGTCGACAATCCCGCGCTGGTGAACGAGGACCCGACCGGGGCTGCCTGGTTCTTCAAGCTGAAAGTCGATGACCTGTCCGTGCTCGACGACTTCATGGACGAAGACGAATACCAGGACCTGATCGGCTGATCGCCGCGCGCCCCGGAGTTTTCAAGAACTCCGGGCAATTTTCTTCGAAGAAAATTGCAAATCCCTTCGAAGGGGTTTGTTCGCCCCATGCCAGAGGCTTTTGCCATGACCTTCACGCCCACCGACTACAACCCCTATGATTTCGCCAACCGCCGCCATATCGGCCCGTCCCCCGTGGAGATGGAGGAGATGCTGGCCGCCGTGGGCGTGCGGACCCTGGACGAGCTGATCGACCAGACCGTACCCCCGTCGATCCGCCAGTCGAAGCCGCTCCCCTGGGCACCCTTGGCCGAGCATGAGCTGCTCGCCAAGATGAAAGAGGTCGGCGCGAAGAACCGTGTGATGACCAGCCTGATCGGCCAGGGCTACTACGGCACGGTTACCCCCCCGGCGATCCAGCGGAACATCCTGGAGAACCCGGCCTGGTACACCGCTTACACCCCCTACCAGCCCGAGATCGCGCAAGGTCGGTTGGAGGCGCTCTTGAACTTCCAGACGATGGTCTGCGACCTGACCGGGTTGGACGTCGCCAACGCCTCGCTTCTGGACGAGGCGACGGCAGCGGCCGAGGCGATGACGATGGCGGAACGGGTGGCGAAGTCGAAGGCGAAAGCCTTTTTCGTCGACCGCTTCTGCCACCCCCAGACCATCGCCGTGATCAAGACCCGTGCGCTGCCCCTGGGCATCGAGATCATCGAGGATGACGTCCGCAAGCTGGACCCAACGAAGGTCTTCGGTGCGATTTTCCAGTACCCGTCCAGCTACGGCCATGTGATCGACTTCACCCAGCGGATTGCGTCCCTGCATGCCGCCGGGGCCATCGCGATCATGGCGACGGACCTTCTGGCGCTGTGCCTGCTAAAGGAACCGGGCGCGATGGGGGCCGACATTGCCGTCGGTTCGGCGCAGCGGTTTGGCGTGCCGATGGGTTACGGCGGCCCGCATGCGGCCTTCATGGCGGTGAAGGATGCCCATAAGCGGCAGATGCCGGGGCGGATCGTGGGCGTGTCGATCGACGCGCAGGGCGGCAAGGCTTATCGCCTGTCGTTGCAAACCCGCGAGCAGCATATCCGGCGTGAAAAGGCCACGTCGAACGTCTGCACGGCGCAGGCTCTCCTCGCCGTTATGGCCAGCATGTACGCCGTCTTCCACGGGCCAAAGGGCCTGCGGGCAATTGCCGAACGGGTGCATTTCCTGACCCAGCGCCTGGCCCGCGCACTGAAGGCGGCAGGGGCGAAAGTCGATCCGCGGGCCTTCTTCGACACGATCACGGTCGAGGTCGGCGTTGGGCAGGCCGGTATCCTGGCAGCCGCCCGCAACGAAGGGCTGAACTTCCGCAGGATCGGCAACAACCGTGTGGGCATCAGCCTGGATGAGACCACGGACGAACGCGTCCTCATCAAGGTCCTCCGCGCCTTCGGCATCGACGGCGTGCCCCCGCACCGCGCGACCCTGGGCTTCCCGGAGGAGATGCTGCGGACCTCGGACTACCTGACCCACCCGGTCTTCCACATGAACCGGGCCGAGTCGGAAATGATGCGCTACATGCGTCGCCTGTCGGACCGCGACCTCGCGCTGGACCGGGCGATGATCCCGCTTGGGTCCTGCACGATGAAGCTGAACGCGGCGGCCGAGATGATGCCGATCACCTGGCCGGAGTTCGGCTCGCTTCACCCCTTCGCCCCGCGCGACCAGGCGGCGGGGTATCACGAGGCGATCAATGACCTCAGCCAGAAGCTGTGCGAGATCACCGGCTATGACGCCATGTCGATGCAGCCGAACTCGGGCGCGCAAGGCGAATATGCGGGGCTTCTGACGATCCTCGCCTATCACCGGGCGCGGGGCGATACCCAGCGGACTGTCTGCCTGATCCCGACTTCGGCGCATGGCACAAACCCGGCCAGCGCGCAGATGGCGGGGATGGAGGTCGTGGTGGTGAAATCCGCGCCGAACGGCGACGTGGATGTCGAGGACTTCCGGGCGAAGGCCGAAGCTGCGGGCGACCGTCTTGCGGCCTGCATGATCACCTACCCGTCCACGCATGGCGTGTTCGAGGAAACCGTGAAGACGATCTGCCAGATCACCCATGACCACGGCGGGCAGGTCTATATCGACGGCGCGAACATGAACGCGCTTGTCGGGCTGGTGAAGCCGGGTGAGATCGGCGGCGACGTCAGCCACCTGAACCTGCACAAGACTTTCGCCATCCCGCATGGCGGTGGCGGGCCGGGCATGGGGCCGATTGGCGTGAAGGCGCATCTCGCGCCGCATCTGCCGGGGCATCCGGAGACGGACAACCCCGAAGGTGGTGGGCTGAAGAGCACCGACCAGGGGACCGTCTCGGCGGCGCCCTATGGGTCGGCTTCGATCCTCCTCATCTCCTGGGCCTACTGCCTGATGATGGGCGGGCCGGGGCTGACCCAGGCAACGCGCGTGGCGATCCTGAACGCGAACTACATCGCGGCGCGGCTGGCGGGCAGCTACCCGATCCTCTTCATGGGCAACAAGGGCCGCGTGGCACACGAATGCATCCTCGACACCCGGCCCTTTGCCGAGGCGGGCGTGACGGTGGACGACATCGCCAAGCGCCTGATCGACAACGGCTTCCACGCGCCTACGATGAGCTGGCCGGTGGCGGGGACGCTGATGGTGGAACCGACGGAATCCGAGACCAAGGCCGAGATCGACCGCTTCATCACCGCGCTTCTGTCCATCCGCGAGGAGATCCGCGCGGTCGAGAAGGGTGAGATCACGGCCGAGGACTCCCCCCTCCGTCACGCCCCGCACACGGTGGCTGCGCTGGTCGGCGACTGGGACCGGAAGTACTCCCGCGAGACGGGCTGCTTCCCGCCGGGATCGTTCAAGGTCGACAAGTACTGGCCGCCGGTGGGTCGGGTCGACAACGTCTATGGCGACCGCAACCTGATCTGCACCTGTCCGCCGGTCGAGGCCTACGCGCAAGCGGCGGAGTAGACAAAGCCTGCGCCGGGCAGATCAGCCCGGCGCGGAATACTCGCTCAGGCAGGCGCGCGTCGCATCCAGCGCCGCGCCAAGGTCCGGTGTCCCCAGTGCCAGGCTGAGCTTCGGATTTACGACGATGCTCAGCAGCTCGGCGTTGCGCAAGGCGGCGATCGACTGATCTATGCCCGGAAAGGACATCACGATGGTCTTGGGGTCCGCTGCCGAAGCCCAGGTCGCGAACGGCTGACCGTTGTTCGCCGACAGGCTGACTTCGAATTCCTCACCCGGGGTGAAGGTGGCCGCCGGTGTCGCGACCATGATGAAGAAGCGGTCGTCGCGCCGCAGCAGGAACCAGAGCTGTTGGCCCTGCCCGTGGATGATCGAGACCGAGCAATACAGGAACTGACCATCGTCCCCGTTCGAAGCGCTGCCTTCCCAGTAAGGGCTGACATTGAAGACCGAGCCGTCGATCTCTTGCGCCGGAGCAGGACTGGCCAGGGACAGACCCAACGCCGTCATGCCAGTCCACAGCGTCACAGGCATCGTCGTACCTCTTCGCCAAATCCCAGACCAGACTTGCCGACAGTGTGCGGCACACTGCAAGGCGTGAAATCCGGACCGTCAGGGCTGAGGTTTCGGCGCGGGCGTCCCAAGCGCCCCGCCGGGCCGAGTGCCTAGTCCACCTCCCGGCTTTGGGGTCAGGTCAGGCACCTTGGGCATGGGTGGAGGTGAGCCGAGGGCCGGTTGCGGCTCGGGTTGTGGCTCGGGTTGTGGTTCAGGTTGCGGTTCGGGCGCCGGATCTGGCACCGGAGTGTCAGCAGCCGGTGGCGCGACGACCGCGAAGGGGTTGCTGCCGGAGTACTTTGCGTGGCAGGCGCGCGCCATGGCCAAGGCATCGCTCATTCCGGTCACATCATAGGCCCCGTCGATGCCGATCCCCAGAAGACGGAACCATTGCCCGTAGCTGAGGTAGTCGATGGACGAGTCGATCCCCGGCAGCGTCATGCCGGCATAGCTGTCATCCCAGGCCTCGGCCACTTGCCGGATGGGCAGTCCGGTTTCCAGCATCAGCCAGGCATCAAAGGTTTGGCCCGGGCGAAAACGCACTTCGGGATGCGACAAGAGGACGGCCAGCGAATCGTTGTTGTACAAGCCGAACCACAGGACTTCGCCGTTGGTGTAGGCCACGGATACGTCACAGTAGAGAAACTGCCCCGTCTGGTTGTCGGTATAGGCGGCACCGCTCCAATATCCGGTCTCGAACTGACTGCCCTGGATCAGATCGGCCAATGCCGGAGAGTGGCTGGCTGCGGCAAACAGGCTGGCAAGAACAATGGTGCGCATCGGTCAATCCCGCAATCTTGGGCTGCATCTTCTGAGTCTGAGCCAGCATGCCCGCGGCAGGGGGCATTCCGCAAGTCAGGGATTTGTCATCGCCTCTGATTGACCCGGCCAGATCCACAGGCTAGCGCTGCGCCGCATGACCGATCCGCGTGCCGAGTTTCGAGATGGACTGACCGCCAGCCTGCCGATCGCGCTGGGCTATGGTCCGATTGCCTTTTCCTTCGGTGTCGCGGCGACACGGGCGGGACTGTCAGCCTATGAGGCCGTGCTTGTGTCGCTGGTGATCTATGCGGGGGCCTCGCAATTCCTGGCGCTCGCGCTGTTTGCCTCGGGCGCGCCGGTACTTGTGTCGGCCTTCACGCTGATTGCGATGAACCTTCGCCATGTGCTTTACGGCCCTGCGCTGATGAAGGCCGCCGGGAAAGAGGCTTCAAGCCGCCAGGCATGGCTTTGGGCATGGGGCCTGACAGACGAGGTTTTCGGCCAGGCTCTGGGGGCGCTTGCACGGGGGCAGCGCTTCTCCGAGGCCTACATGTTCGGCCTTGGCGGAATGGCCTATGCGGCTTGGGTGGCAGGCACGGCCATCGGCGCTTTGGCCGGCGGCGGGGCGCTGGAGGCCTGGCCTGCGGCAAGCGCAGCCCTGGGCTTCATGCTGCCCGCGCTGTTTCTGGCGCTGCTCCTCTCGGTCCTGACCCGTCGCCAGCTGCCGGTCCTGGCCGTCGCTGGACTGGTTACGGTGACCGGGACCTTTGCGATAAGTGCAACAAGTGGCATCCTTCTGGGCATGCTGGCGGGGGCCGTTACGGGGCTTGTCCGGCGATGAATTGGGATTTGCTGATCGTGGCGCTGCTGGCAGGAGGCGCGAACTGGATGTTTCGGGTCCTGCCAACCCGGGCACGGACGGACCGACTGACACCGGGCGGCCCGGTCGAACGCTTTCTGGCAGCAACCGGACCGGCCGCAATCGGCACGCTGTTCGTGGCATCGATCCTGCCTCTGGTTTCGGTCAGCGCGGCGCAGCTTCTGCCGGTCGTCGCAGGCACGTCTGCAGTCGTGGGAACCTTCCTTTTCACCCGGTCTGTGGTCGGTGCTACCCTGGCGGGTTCCGTACTTTACGGTCTGACAGTCTGGGCGCTGGGCTGATCCGCGCTTGCGCCAACCCGTTGCATCGGCGACCATGACCCCAGCCAAACGGAGGGGGCCATGCTGGAGATAAACCCGCAGACGGTCGTGCATGTGATCTTTCTGGCGCGCGAGGCCGGCGTTGGAGCCGCCGAGCTGCACGCGTTCATCGACGGGCTGAACGACGATGACAAGGCCCAGCTGACCGCCATCGCCTGGGTCGGGCGCGGCGCGTTCGAGCCCGAGGATTTCGCCGAGGCAGTTGCAACCGCCACGGCAGAGGCAACCACGCCAACCTCCGACTACCTGATGGGCATGCCGCATCTTGCCGAGAATCTTGAGGCTGGGCTGGATGCCATGGGCGTGGACGTGTCGGGTGAGGAAGAGGATTTTCTCTGAACTTGTTCGGGATGGACTTGCGAAGCAGAAAAAGGTTCACATCTTTGAAGCATACGATATGTGAGATGTGACCATGACAACTAAGGATGTGGTAAAGCTGACCTGTGCAGCTTGCGGGCAAGCGAACCGGGTGCCTGTCGCCCGCTTGACCGACCGGCCAAAGTGTGGGGTTTGCGGTGCCAGCCTGGCCGATGGCAGCGTAGCCGAGCTGGACGCCGTCACTCATGACAAGGTGACGCGCGGGGATGGCGTGCCAGTACTGATCGACTATTGGGCGCCCTGGTGCGGCCCGTGCCGAATGATGGCGCCCGAATTTGCCAAGGCTGCGAAAAGCCTGGCGTCAGAAGTGCGCCTGATGAAGCTGAACACCGAGGATCATCCGGGCGTCTCGGCTCGGGCCGGGATCCGGGGAATCCCGGCGCTGATCCTGTATCGCGAGGGACGGGAAATCGCTCGTCTGGCCGGTGCGCGCCCGGCTGCCGACATCATCTCCTTCGCCCGCCAGCACGCGGCCCAAGGTACCGCCCGGTCCACGGGGCGTGCTTGACAACGGCTGGCCGATGCGTAACACAACCGCCGGGTCATTGGGGCAGTAGCTCAGTTGGGAGAGCGTATCGTTCGCAATGATAAGGTCAGGGGTTCGATCCCCCTCTGCTCCACCAATGACCCCCGGTCTTCCAATCATCGTTCTGACGTTTCTGCATAGGCCGGGCGGGTCAAGACGCAATGCGTCGTTGAGCTGGACGGTGCCGCAACGGTGATGTCCGTCGTTGACGCAGTGGACAACGGTCCGGTCTATAGCAGGGTCGTGGTGAACCCATAGGGAAAGAGGATGGCATGACAACCGAGTTCACGCCCTGGGCGTCATTGGCGGGTGGCGCGCTGATCGGGCTTGCTGCCGTCCTGCTGATGGCGCTGCATGGGCGCATTCTGGGGGTGACCGGAATCCTTGGGGGACTGCTGCGGCGCGGCAATCCTGCCGACTGGTCCCTGCGTGCTGCCCTAGTCGTGGGCATGATCACCGGCCCACTCCTGCTTTGGGCGGCTACCGGAGCCATGCCTTCAACAGAAGCCCCGGTGCCGCCGCTGGCGATTGCTGTCGGCGGGTTGGTGGTCGGGATCGGGGTCAGCTATGGTGGCGGATGCACCTCGGGTCATGGCATCTGCGGCATCGCGCGGTTCTCGCGCCGCTCGGTCGTGGCGACGCTGGTTTTCATGATTTCGACCTTTGCGACCGTCTACCTGGTCCGCCACATGATGGGGGGCCTGTAGGATGCGTCTCATAACCGCTCTTGGCATCGGCGTGATCTTTGGCCTCGGCATCGCCATTTCTGGCATGATAAACCCTGCCAAGGTGCTGAACTTTTTCGATATTGCCGGAACCTGGGATCCTAGCCTTGCTCTTGTGATGCTGGGGGCGCTTGCCGTGGCGATCCCCGGCTATCGGTTGGTGCTGGGCCGTCCCGCCCCGGCCTTGGAAGACCGGTTCCACCTGCCGCAAACGCGGGTCATCGACCGCAGGCTGGTTCTAGGCTCGGCCGTCTTCGGCATCGGCTGGGGCATTGCCGGTTTTTGCCCTGGTGGAGCGGTACCCGCGCTTGGAACTGGAGAACCGGGGGTCTATCTTTTCACGGCGTCCCTGGTCGGCGGCCTGTTGCTGGCCCAGGGCATCCAGCGTTGGACCGGCTCTCCGGCCCGGACACCCACCTGATTGAAGGAGATTGCCATGCTCCCAACGGTCAATCTTGCGGTGCGGCCCGATGTGACGGGCTTTTTCGACCCTGCGACCAACACGATCAGCTATGTCGTGAAGGATCCCGGGTCCTCGGCCTGCGCCATCATCGATTCCGTCATGGACATCGACTATGCGGCCGGTCGCATCACGTTCGATCATGCCGACCTGCTGATTGCCCATGTCCGGAAGCACGAATTGAAAGTGGACTGGCTGATCGAGACGCATGTCCACGCCGATCACCTCTCGGCAGCGCCCTATATCCAGCGCCATCTTGGCGGCAAGATCGGCATCGGGCGGCAGATCACCGTCGTGCAGGACACGTTTGGCAAGGTGTTCAACGAAGGCACCGAGTTCCGCCGCGACGGGTCACAGTTCGATCGGCTCTTTGATGACGGCGACACCTATCTGGTCGGCGGCATGTCCTGCACGGCCATGCACACCCCCGGTCACACGCCCGCCTGCATGACCCACATCATGGGGGACGCGGCCTTTGTGGGCGACACGCTCTTCATGCCGGACGGCGGCTCGGCCCGTGCTGATTTCCCTGGCGGAGACGCGGGGCAGCTGTGGGACAGCATCCAGCGGGTCTTGTCTCTGCCAGCTGAGACGCGGCTTTTCATGTGCCACGACTATGGCCCGAACGGGCGCGACATCGCTTACGAAACCACCGTAGGCGAGGAACGCGCCCACAACATTCACGTCGCCGGCAAGACGCGTGATGAGTTCATCGCCTTGCGCACGGCCCGCGATTCCACTCTGGCCATGCCCAAGCTGATCATTCCCTCGCTGCAAGTGAACATGCGGGGGGGCGAGCTTCCGGCCCCGGACGAGGATGGCAAGCGCTATCTCAAGGTCCCGATCAACGGCCTTTGACGCCCGCAAATCAGGCACCGGTGTTGCTCGATGATGGTCGGCCGACGACAGGGCGTTGACTTCCCGCGCGACCGGTCCAACCTTCCCCGAGATTGGGGAATGACATGCAACACCGCCTTTGGGCTGACTACACCGCCCGCGACTTCGCCGCCCTGCCACGCGACCGGCTGATTGCGGTCCTGCCCGTGGGAGCCATCGAACAGCACGGGCCGCACCTTCCCCTGCGCGTCGATCAGGCGATCCTTGACGGCATACTCGCCGCCACTCTGCCGCTTATCCCCGCCGACCTTCCCGCTTTGGTCTTGCCGACCCTCCCGGTGGGCAAGTCTGACGAGCATTCCGCCTTTCCAGGCACCCTGACCTTTTCCGCCGCAACCCTTATGGCCATGTGGTCGGACATCGGTGAAAGCGTGGCCCGGGCGGGGGTGAGGAAGCTCGTCATCCTGAACTCCCACGGCGGGCAGATAGCGCCGATGGACATCGTCGCCCGCGACCTGCGGCTGCGCCACAAGATGCTGGTCGTCGCCGCGAACTGGTTCGCGATGGGCCTGCCGCCGGGCCTTTTCACCCCGGATGAGGAACGCTTCGGCATCCACGCGGGCGATATGGAGACGAGCGTCATGCGCGCGCTGCACCCCGATCTTGTCCAGATGGAGCACGCCCGCGACTTCCGCCCTCTCGTGGCCAACCTCGGGACAAAGCACCTTGGCCTGACGCCCGCCGGAAAGCTCGCATGGGCCGCGCAGGACATGCACCCCGCCGGGGCCTGCGGCAACGCGGGCCTTGCCACCGCCGACAAGGGCCAGCAGGTCATCGCCCACGCGGCCCGGCAGATCGTCACCCTGCTGGGGGAGGTCGACCGCCTGCCGCTTGACCATCTCGACCACCAGCCGGACCTTGACGCCCGATGATCCTGGAAGCCGTCAATCTGAACGGTGCCACCGTGCGCCTGACGCTGGCAGAGGGGCGCATTGCGGCCATCGAGGCAACCCTCGGTCCTGTGACCCATACGGTCCTTCCCCTGCAGGTCGAACCCCATGTCCACCTGGACAAGGCCTTCACCATCCATCGCGCGCGGGCCGACAAGCCCGGCCTTTTCGGCGCGATCGAGGCGATGGCCGCCGACAAGACCAACTGGACCGCCGAAGACCTCCGCGCCCGGATCGATGCCGGGATGCGCGAGGCCTGGGCCGCAGGCTGCCGCGCCATCCGCAGCCACATCGACTGGAACGACCCTGCTGTGCCCTTGGCCTGGGACATCGCGGCCGAGGTGGCGCAGGACTGGGCCGACCGGATGCCGCTCATCCGCGCCTCGCTGTCACCTATCGACCTTTTGGCAGACCCCGACATCGGCCCGCAGATTGCTGCCCGCGTCGCCCGCGACGGGCAGGTTCTTGGCGCCTTCATCTACCGGCATCCGGGCCTGGAAACCGGCATCCCCGCCGCTTTCGACCTGGCCGAAAAGCACGGCCTCAGGCTCGACTTTCACGTCGATGAGGGGTTGGAGCCAGAGGCCACCGGCCTTGACCTGATCGTGGCCGAGGCCACCCGGCGCGGCCTGGGCGACCGGGTTCTCTGCGGTCACGCCTGCTCGCTTGCCATCCGCGCCGATGCGCCCCGCGCCATCGACGCGCTGGCCCGCTCCGGCGTGGCGCTGACGGTGATGCCCACGACGAACCTTTACCTGCAGGACATGACTCCCGGTCGCAGCCCCCGTCTGCGCGGCCTGGCTCCGGCGCAGGAACTGCGTGCGGCGGGCGTCCCGGTCATTCTTGGCACCGACAATGTGCAGGACCCGTTCTACCCGCTGGGCATCCATGACCCCCTTGAAAGCCTCCGTCTTGCCGCCCTCGCCGCGCATCTGGCCCCCGGCGACTGGGTCGATGCCATCACCGCCACTCCCGCCCGCGCCCTTGGCCTGCCGCCGCAGCGCCTGGCGGTGGGCGAGGCGGCCGATTTCCTCATCCTTCCCGGCCCCGATGTCCTGACCGCACTGGCCCGCCCCGGCGTGCCGCGGCAGGTGATCCGGGGCGGCCAGCTTCAGACAGGTGCCCCATGACCGTGCCGATGGAAAAACTGACCGCCTTCCGCGCCATGATCGGCGAGGTTCCGGTCATGGACGACCCCAAATATGTGCAGGCCAAATCGCGCGACTACTACTGGTACTCGCCGATCCTGAAGGACCAGCTTGATCCGATGTGCGGCGACATGGTCGTCCAGCCCCGGTCCGAGGCCGAGGTGATGCAGGTCGCTGCCGCCTGCGCGAAGCTCCGCATCCCCCTTACCCTGCGCGGCGGCGGCACGGGCAACTACGGCCAGTGCGTGCCGCTAGAGGGCGGCGTGGTGATGGAGATGACGAAGCTTGACCGCGTCCTTGAAATCGCCCCCGGCCGCGTGGTCTGCGAGGCCGGCTGCCGGATCGAGCGGGTGGAACATGCCGTGGGCGAAACCGGGCAGATGCTGTCGATGTTCCCCTCGACCCGCCGGATCGCGACCATGGCGGGCTTTGTCTCGGGCGGCTCGGGCGGGATCGGCTCCTTGCGCAACGGCATGCTGCGGGACGGGACGAACATCACTTACATCCGTCTGGTCACGGTGGAAGAGGAACCCCGCGTGATCGAACTGCGGGGGCCAGAGATCCTCAAGGTCCAGCACGCCTATGGGACGAACGGCATCATCACCGCGATGGACTATGGCCTGACCCCCAAGATCGATTACCGCCAGGTCGTGGCCCTGTTCGACAGCTATCCGACCGCGCTGGAGGCGACAGTCAAGGCCGCCGAGACGGGGATCGACAGCTTCCTCCTCACTGTCTGCGAACGCCGTTTCTCGCGCTTTTACAAGAAGTTGGAGGGCATCTTTCCGCCCGACCGCGACGCCGTCTTCGCCATGATCGCCCCTGAAAGCCTTGCTTCCTTCGAGGCGCTGGTCAGGGCCCACGGCGGGCAGGTCGTGCTGGTGAAGACCGACGCCGAGATGGACGCGGCGGGCCTTCCCCCGGTCTGGGAATGCGGCTGGAACCACACCACGCTGCAGGCCCTGAAGGTCGAACCCGGTGTGTGGACCTACCTTCAGGTCGGCTATGCCCCACCGCTTGATTATGACCTCTGCCACCGCCAGCTGGAGCGCTACGGCGAGGAGATCTACTGGCACCACGAGACCGCCCGGATGGCTGGAGAGGTCCATTTCTTTGCCCTCCCGATCGTTCGCTGGACCACGAAGGAGAGGATGTACCAGATCATCGCCGAACTGGAGGCAGAGGGCTGCCTGATCTGGGATCCCCACGCGGTGACGATCGAGGACGGGGGCATGAAGGCGATCGATACGGCGCAGATCGACTTCAAGCGCGAGGCCGACCCGCATGGTCTGATGAACCCCGGAAAGACGCGAGGCTGGACGGCAGAGATGGCGCGCTAACTCCCTGAAAACGCAGCTTCACACGACCGACGAAGCCTGTAAGGTGTTGGTCGAACGTCGGCGCTGGGGGGCAAATGCGAAACGGTCTGGTCGATTACTCGCGCCTGATTGCCGCGCTGGCCATTGTCTGGTTTCACACGACGGCCCCCGGCTATATGGCCGCCTATGCTGCCTTGCCGTTCTTTCTGGTCCTGCTGGCGATTTCTGTCCGCATCAGCCCCGCTGAGCGCGCCCGGCGGCTCTTGATGCCGTTTCTGATCTGGTCGGCGGTCTATGGCCTGCAATTCATCTCGGACGCGATCCAGCGGGGGGAGGACCTGTTTGGCTGGGTGCGGCCGAAGATGCTGGTGATGGGTACCTCTGACCACCTGTGGTTCCTGCCCTATGCTTTCGTGGCCGGTCTCGCCGCGCCCTATCTGATGCGGTGGAGGCTGGCGATCCTGCTGCCTGTCCTCGCTGCGGGCATTCTGGCGCTGATCGGGGATACCCCCAGGTTTCCCTTCTACCAGTGGGGCTTCGGTCTGGTCCCGGTTCTGATCGGGATGGTCTACATCCGGTCCGGCCTGTTGGCCCTGGTTCCGCTGGTCGCGGCCTATGTGGTGCTGGAACTGTTCCGCCCCTCGCCCGACAATCTGGTGATCCTGGTGGGGTCGGCGCTGGCCATCGCGGTCCTCTCCCTCCGCCTCCCACCGACCGCCCTGTCGGCCTGGTCTGCCCGCGTGTCGATGTGGGTCTATCTGGGTCACATCCTGGCGGTCTCGCAACTGAAGGCCGCAGGCTTCACGGGCGCGCCGCTGGTGATCTGGTCGATGGCGATCTCGCTTTTCCTGGCTGTCTGCATCGACCTGACCCAGCAAAGACTTGGTCTGAAGCGGTCCTGAGCCCCCTGTCCACGCGTGGACAGTATGGGGGCCGCAAAGGATTCCAAGGGGTTAGCTGTGGACGTTAGGGTGGTGTTAAGGTTTGGAGCGGCCCGCAGGACCGGCGAGAGCCAAAGGTGCGGCGGATCAGGGAGAGGATCGTCTCGCGGGTCATCGGGGTCTCCTTTGGGGGCGGAGAGGTGCCGTCCGGGGAAGGGTTTCCAAGCCGGAGGGGACGGATTGGGGGCGGAAAGCGACCTTGGGGGGAGGGGTGTCCACGGTGGACAAAACGGAGTTTGGGAGGGATTTCAGGGGGTTGGAGATTTCTGTTTGGGTGGTGTTAACTCTTTGGGCACGCTCAATCGGACTAACGATAGATCGTGATTCGACTGTCACTTATATCAATGAATAACCGCCTCGAAAGCTTCTCTTCGGCAATCTGCCACTCTGATTCGATTAGTTGCAAGAATTGCGAGACGCGATTTGATGCCTGAGTTTCATTACAGCTCAATTTTATGAGGCTAAGCTTCTTGTAGCGACTGTTGCTAACGCCGTTCTTCTTTGCAATTTCTCGCATGTCGCCATCTAAAGCAACGAGAATGCAGTCGTTTGCCTGCGCGGCGATTACGACAATTGGATCAGTGGAGCCTCGCTCCACGGCCTGCTCCAAGTAGATTACCGTATGACCGCTAGACTCAAAAACGCGTCCAACACTTCTAGGCACACCCTCATCCAAAAACAATCGCAACGGTACGATAGTCAAGCGGCAAGCCCTGCCTTTCTAATTGCGGCAATATCATCCACTGTAAGACTAGGGTACTCTTCAATTATCTGCTCATCTGAATAACTTGCCTTTATGAACGAAACGACAGCACGAACAGGAATTCTGGTACCAGCAACTACGGTCTGCGCGTGTGCAACGAACCGATGCTTTTCAAGCCTACCGAACTCGTCGGACGTTCGCTGCCTTTCCGCATCAACCGCTCTCTGCATATTCGTTCGAACAACCTCTAGCGGTATGTCGAGGATTGCCTGCCCAGACACAATCTCTTCCTTCGAGTCTGTCTCAGGATTATGAAAGACCACTTTCTTGTTCAGCACATAGAGGGTAATGCTTGCCCACTTGTTCTCGCCAAGCTTCGATAGCTTCTTACCAACTTCCCGCAGGTGCTGAAGGGAAACCCGTGTTTCATTGCGAAGTGTACTGATGACCTTAAGGCTTGCCAAATCAACGAACGAGTATATGCGACTAAATGCCTCCCTGCGGTTCTCCGACGCAAGAGACGGCCGGAAAAAACCGGTTCTATCCCAGTTGCGAAGCTGGTTAACCGAAATACCGGTCAGCCGCGAAGCCTGCTCCAGAGAAAATGCTTGCACAAGTGTCATGGTCGCAGAGTATCAGTGCCAAAGTGCGATTTCAAATCACGTAAGGTTACGCAAGCTGAGGCAAACTGCTTCTTCACCCCTGCAACGTCCGCACCCCATACCCTTCGTCCCGCGCTTTCATCGCGGCCACGGCGGCCACTGACGCCGCAGCGGTGGTGAAATAGGGGATCTTGTCCATCAGGGCGACGCGGCGGATGTCGCGGCTGTCGCTGACGGCCTGGGTGCCCTCGGTCGTGTTCATCACCAGGGCGATGTCGTTGTTCTTAAGGCGGTCGACGATGTTCGGGCGGCCTTCGTAGACCTTGGCGACGGGCTCGGCGGTCACTCCGGTCGACGCGAGCCAGGACGCTGTGCCCTTGGTCGCCACGATGGTGAAGCCCATCGCCACAAGGTCCTTCGCGGCGGCCGCAAGGGCATCCGTCTTGTCCATGTCCTTGACCGACAGGAAGACGCGGCCCTCGGTCGGAAGGATGGTGCCTGCACCCATCTGGGCCTTGAGGAAGGCGAGCGCGAAGGTGCGGTCCCAGCCCATCACTTCGCCGGTCGAGCGCATTTCCGGGCCGAGGACCGGGTCGACGCCGGGGAAGCGGGCGAAGGGGAGGACGGCCTCTTTGACGCTGAACCAGGGGGTGTTCGGGTCGGCGAGGGTCAGCGGGTCGGCGAGGGGGAGCGGGCTGTCGGGGCCGACGCCGGCGGGGTAGGGGGCGCGCATCGGGAAATTCGACAGGGGCTCCCCGGCCATCAGGCGGGCGGCGATGGAGGCGATGGCGCTGTCGGTGGCCTTGGCGACGAAGGGCACGGTGCGGCTGGCGCGCGGGTTCACTTCCAGGACGTAGATCACGCCGTCCTTGATCGCGAATTGCACGTTCATCAGGCCGACGACGTTCAGCGCCTTGGCCATGACGACGGTCTGGCGTTTCAGTTCCTCGACCGTTTCGGCGGACAGCTGGTGCGGCGGGAGGCAGCAGGCGCTGTCGCCGGAGTGGACGCCGGCCTCCTCGATATGTTCCATGATTCCAGCGACATGGACGGATTTACCGTCGCTTAACGCGTCGACGTCAACCTCGACGGCACCGGAGAGGTAGCTGTCGAGAAGCACGGGGCTGTCGCCCGAAACCTGGACGGCGGTGGAGATGTAGCGCTCAAGCTGCTCGTCCGAGCGGACGATTTCCATCGCGCGGCCGCCGAGGACGAAGGAGGGGCGGATGACGAGGGGATAACCGACGTCCTTGGCCACGGCGAAGGCCTCGTCGCGGCTGCGGGCGGTGCCGTTGTGGGGTTGTTTCAGGCCGAGGTCCTGGAGGAGCCGCTGGAAACGTTCGCGGTCTTCGGCAAGGTCGATGGCGTCGGGCGTGGTGCCGAGGATCGGGATGCCCTCGGCGTGGAGCGCATTGGCGAGTTTCAGCGGCGTCTGGCCGCCGAACTGGACGATGACGCCGTGGAGGGTGCCGTTTTCCTGTTCGACCCGCAGGATTTCCAGGACATGTTCCAGGGTCAGCGGTTCGAAGTAGAGGCGGTCGGAGGTGTCATAGTCGGTGCTGACGGTCTCGGGATTGCAGTTGACCATGATGGTCTCGTACCCCGCCGCGGTCAGCGCAAAGCAGGCGTGGCAGCAGCAGTAGTCGAACTCGATCCCCTGGCCGATCCGGTTCGGGCCGCCGCCGAGGATGACGACTTTCTTGGCCTTGGTCGGGCGGCTTTCGCATTCCACGTCGCCCATCGCGGGGGCTTCGTAGGTGGAATACATGTAAGGCGTCTGGGCCTCGAACTCGGCGGCGCAGGTGTCGATGCGCTTGAAGACGGCGGTGACGCCGAGGCGGGTGCGGGCGCGGCGGACCTGGGCCTCGTCCCGGCCGGTGAGTTTGGCGAGGCGGGCGTCGGTGAAGCCCATCATTTTCAGTTGGCGGAGCGCCTCGGCGTTGGTGGGCAGGCCGTTCTTGCGGATGGTCGCCTCGGTGTCGATGATCTCGCGGATGCGGGCGAGGAACCAGGGGTCGAAGGCGGTGACGTCCTGGATGTCGTCGTTCGAGAGGCCATGGCGCATGGCCTGGGCGATGACGCGGAGGCGGTCGGGGGTGGCCTGGCCGAGCGCCTTGACGATGGAGGCCTTGTCGGGCGCACCCGGGATGGCGATTTCGTCAAAGCCGGTGAGGCCGGTTTCGAGGCTTGCCAGCGCCTTCTGCATCGATTCATGGATCGTGCGGCCGATGGCCATCGCCTCGCCGACCGATTTCATCGCGGTGGTGAGGTTGGGCTCGGAGCCCGGGAACTTCTCGAAAGCGAAGCGGGGGATCTTGGTGACGACGTAGTCGATCGAGGGCTCGAAGGAGGCGGGCGTGACCTTGGTGATGTCG
>JALOTD010000002.1 GCA_025458105.1 Tabrizicola sp.
GCCGAAGTCGCGAACAAGGACGGCGAGGGCAAGCCGATTGTCTTCCTCGGCTGGGAGCCCCACCCGATGAACTCGAACTTCAAGATGACCTACCTGACCGGCGGCGACGATTATTTCGGCCCGAACCTCGGCGGCGCCATCGTGGCCACCAACACCCGCGCAGGCTACGTTGCGGAATGCCCGAACCAGGGCAAGTTCCTGCAGAACCTGTCGTTCACGCTAGCCATGGAAAACGAGATCATGGGCGCGATCCTGAATGACGGGACCGACCCGCGTGACGCCGCCAAGGCCTGGCTTGCCGCCAACCCCACCGCCTGGGAAGGCTGGCTCGATGGCGTGACCACCAAGGACGGTGGCGACGCCAAGGCCGCCGTCGCGGCTGCCCTTCAGTAAGCCCAAGAGGCCCCGAGCCCGGCTCGGGGCCTTCTCTTTCGCGGGGGACGGATGGACTTCCTGACAGCCTGGGAGCTTCCGGTCGGCAAGACGGCAAAGATCGTCTTCGACTGGTTGAAGCTGAACTTCAAAGAGGCCTTCAAGGACTTCGGCGACTATACCGAAGACGCCATCGAGGGCCTGATCTCCATCCTGCAATGGCCGCCCGCACTGGTCGTGGTCGCCCTTTTCATGGCGCTGACCTGGGTGATCCAGCGGCGCTGGAAGCCGGTGGTCGTTGTGCTTCTGGGGTTCCTTTTCATCATCAACCAGGGCTACTGGGAAAAGACGACCGAAACCCTGGGCCTCGTCGCATTCGTCTGCGCGATCTGCATGGCGCTTGGCGTGCCCATCGGTGTCGCCGCTGCTCATCGTCCGCGCCTTTATCAAGCGATGCAGCCGGTCCTTGACCTGATGCAGACCCTGCCCGCGCCGGTCTACCTGATCCCCTTCGTCATCCTCTTCGGCATCGGCGTGGTCCCGGCCCTCTTCGCCTCGATCATCTTCGTCGTGCCAACCTCGATCCGCTTGACGCATCTTGGCGTGTCGACCACCCCTACTGCGCTACTGGAGGCCGCAACGGCCTTCGGCGCGACGCCCCGGCAGGTCCTGTGGAAAGTTGAACTGCCCTGGGCCTTCCCGCAAATCATGGCGGGCCTGAACCAGACCATCATGCTCTCGCTCTCTATGGTCGTCATCTCGGCCTGGGTCGGCGCGGCAGGCCTTGGCGTGCCGGTTGTGGAAGCCTTGAACCGCGTCCGGCCCGACCAGGGGTTCGAGGCCGGGGCCGTCATCGTGGCACTTGCCATCCTGCTTGACCGCATGCTTCGGGTGACCCGCACATGACCCGCCCGGCTGTAGAATTTGACCGCGTTTCCATCGTCTTCGGCGACCATCCCGACCGCGCCCTGCCCTTGATGGATCAGGGAAAGTCCCGCCAGGACGTGCAGCAGGCCTGTGGTCAGGTGCTGGGCGTCCATGACTGCTCGTTGACCGTTGCCGAAGGCGAAATCCTTGTCCTCATGGGGCTTTCAGGTTCGGGTAAGTCCACCCTTCTGCGCGGGGTGAACGCGCTGAACCCCGTTGTGCGGGGCGAGGTGCGAGTGCTCGACGGCGACAGGATGGTGTCGGTCACCAAGGCCGATCCGGCGACGCTGCGCCGTCTGCGGGCCACGCGGATTGCCATGGTTTTCCAGCAGTTCGGCCTCCTGCCTTGGCGGACAGTGCGGGAGAATGTCGGGCTGGGGCTGGAACTGGCGGGGATGTCGCCCGAGGCGCGGAAGCCCAAGGTCGACGCCCAGTTGAAGCTGGTGAACCTGTCACAATGGGCCGATCGCAAGGTGGGAGAGCTGTCAGGCGGCATGCAGCAGCGGGTTGGCCTGGCCCGTGCCTTCGTGACCGAGGCGCCGATCCTTCTGATGGACGAACCCTTCTCGGCGCTCGACCCGCTGATCCGGGCCAAGCTGCAGGACGAACTTCTGGACCTGCAAGCAAAGCTCAAGCGCACCATCGTCTTCGTCAGCCATGACCTGGACGAGGCATTCAAGATCGGCAACCGCATCGCATTGATGGAAGGCGGCCGCATCGTCCAGTGCGGCACCGCGCGCGAGATCATCGCGAACCCGGTCAGCGATTATGTGGCCGATTTCGTGGCGCACATGAACCCCTTGGGCGTACTGACCGCGCGGGATGTGATGGTTGACGGTCCGGGCGATGGGCAAGAGGTCGGCCCGGAAACCCCGGTCAAGACGGTGATGGAGGCGCTGCGCGGCGGCACTTCAACCCTTGTCGTGACAGAGGCCGGGAAACGCCTTGGCGTGATCCGCTCGGCCGACGTGATGGGGCGCCTTCTGAACCCGCGCCACGGCTGATCCGGCGGGACCAAAAGTTTTCGAAAACTTTTGGCAAAACTTTTCGAAAAGTTTTGCGCCCGGCCCGACGGGTGCGCGACGGTTCTACCCGCGCCCCCCCACGGTCTTGCGGGCACCGCGTCAGCATCTTAACGAAGCCCTAACGCCCACAGCCAAGCCATTGATTTTGCAAGGCTCGTCAATCTGTCCACGCGTGGAGACTCACTTTGCCGACACGGCTTTTTTCTTCGGCGCCGCCTTCTTGGCTCCGGCCTTTGCTGTGGTCGCCTTTTTCGCAGCAGGCTTTGCCGCCGCTGCCTTCTTCGGCGCGGCCTTCTTCTTTGTCCCTGATTTCCCGGCCTTCTCGACGACCAGGGCCAGCGCCTCCTCCAGCGTGATCCCCTCCGGCTCCATCCCCTTCGGCAGGGTCGCGTTGACCTTCTCCCACTTCACGTAGGGCCCGTATTTCCCGGGCATGACCTGGACCTCACCCCCATCCGGATGTTCCCCCAGCACGCGCAGCGGCCCCGGCGCCGCCGTTCGCCCCCGGCCACGGGTCGCCTTCTGAGCCAGCACTTCCACCGCCCGGTTCATACCGATCGTGAAGACCTCCTCCACATCCGGAATGTTCGCATAGACTGCCCCGTGCTTCACATAGGGTCCGAAGCGCCCGATCCCGGCTTCGACGAGCACCCCATCCTCCGGATGCTTGCCGACCTCCCGGGGGAGGGACAACAGCGCGAGCGCCCGGTCAAGCGTCAGCCCGTCCGGCGTCCAGCCCTTCGGCAGGCTCGCGCGGTCTGGCTTTGGGTTCGCCTCGCTCGCCTCGCCCCGCTGGACATAAGGCCCGAACCGGCCCGCCCGCAGGCTGATCTCGTTGCCCGCATCATCCTGCCCCAGAATGCGCCCGTCCGAGGCGACGCTTTCGGCGTCCCCCGCCAGGGGCCGGGTATATCGGCACTCCGGATAGTTCCCGCAGCCGATGAAGGCCCCGCCCGACCGCGCCGTCTTCAAATGCAACCGCCCCGTCCCGCAGGTCGGGCAGACCCGCGGATCGCCCCCATCCGCCCGCGCCGGATAGAGGTGCGGGGCCAGGAAATCGTCCAGCTTTTCCAGCACCTCGCCGATCCGCAGGTCGGCAGTTTCGGCCACAGCAGCGTTGAAATCCCGCCAGAAGCGGGCCAGGACGTCCTTGTAGTCGCGGTCGCCTGCTGAGACATCGTCCAGTTCTGCTTCGAGATCGGCGGTGAAATCATACTCCACATACCGCTTGAAGAAGTTCGCGAGGAACGCCGTCACCAGCCGCCCCTTGTCTTCGGGAAAGAGCCGGTTCTTGTCCTTCCGGACATACTCGCGGTCGACGATCGTGGTCAGGATCGAGGCATAGGTCGACGGGCGGCCAATCCCCAATTCCTCCATCCGCTTCACCAAGGTCGCCTCGGTATAGCGCGGCGGGGGCTGGGTGAAGTGCTGATCGGGCGTCACCGCACCCTTGTCCAGCTTTTCGCCCTGCATCACCTGCGGCAGGCGGCCTTCATCGTCATCCTCGTCGTCGCGGCCCTGGTCGTAGACCTTGAGGTAGCCGTCGAACAGCACCACCTGACCATTGGCCCGGAAGGCGACCTGGGCATCGGGGCTGGTGATGTCCACGGCCGTCCGCTCCAGCCGCGCAGCGGCCATCTGGCTGGCAATCGTGCGCTTCCAGATCAGGTCGTAGAGCTTGCGCTGATCCTCCTCGACCCGGATCTTTTCGGGCCCCAGGGCCATGTCCGTCGGGCGGATGCATTCGTGGGCTTCCTGGGCGTTCTTGGCCTTGTTCTTGTACATGCGCGGGCTGTCCGGCACATAGTCCGCCCCGAAGCGGCGCTTGATCTCGTCCCGCGCGGCCATCACCGCCTCAGGTGCCATGTCGATGCCGTCGGTGCGCATGTAGGTGATATGGCCTGCCTCATACAGACGCTGCGCCGCGTTCATGCACTGTTTGGCGCCCATGCCATACTTGCGGGATGCCTCTTGCTGGAGGGTGGAGGTCATGAAGGGCGGCCAGGGGTTCCGGGTGGCGGGCTTCGATTCCACCGCTGCGACCGAGAATGTTCGAGAAGTGCAAGCTGACACCGCCAGATCGGCTGCAGTTGCAGTCGGAATGTCGAATTTCTGCAGCTTCTTGCCGCCGAGCGTGACCAGCCCGGCCTCGAATTCCTGCCCCCGGGGCGTGCGGAAGACGGCCTTGACCGTCCAGTATTCCTGGGCCTTGAAGGCCTCGATCTCCATCTCGCGTTCGACGATAAGGCGCAGGCAGACCGATTGCACCCGGCCCGCAGACTTGGCGCCCGGCAGCTTGCGCCAGAGGACGGGAGACAGGGTGAAGCCCACCAGATAATCCAGCGCGCGGCGGGCAAGGTAAGCCTCGACCAGGGCCTGATCGACCTCGCGCGGCTCTTTCATCGCCTTGGTTACCGCATCCTTGGTGATGGCGTTGAAAGTGACGCGGGCGACCTTTTTCCCCTTCTTCAGGCTGGAGGCCAGCGCCTCTTTCAGGTGCCAGCTGATTGCCTCGCCCTCGCGATCGGGGTCGGTGGCAAGGATCAGCGTGTCGTCGGACTTCAAGGCCTCGGCGATGGCGCGAACGTGCTTCTTCGACTCGGGCGCGACCTCCCACAGCATGTCGAAGCCGTGGTCCGGATCGACCGAGCCGTCCTTGGCGGGCAGATCGCGGACGTGGCCGTAAGAGGCGAGGACCGTGAAGTCGGGGCCGAGATATTTGTTGATTGTCTTGGCCTTGGCGGGGGATTCGACGACGACGACTGGCATGATTTGACGAAACTCCCACGGCCCCCGAATGGCGCGGCACCATGTGGGACAAGCGCCGGGCTTGTCAACCGGGGCGGGTCTACTCGAGTCGCGCCAGAAGACCGCCGGGCTGTCGGGCAATGCGGCCCTCAAGTTCCAGCGCCAGAAGTTCGGGCGCAAGCTGGGCCGGAGTCACCTTTAGGTCACGCATCAGCTGGTCTTCGGCCAGAGGGCTGGGGCCAAGCCGCGACAGGATCATCGAGTGCAGGACCGCGACATCCTTGAGCGGGCGTTGCGCGACCTCGGGGCCAGGGAGCGGCGGAAGCCGGACCTCGGGCTCGGGGCGGGAAGGGGCACCGAGCGCCTCAAGCATGTCCTGGGGGCTGCGGACCAGAAGCGCGCCGTCGCGGATCAGCATGTTGCAGCCCGAGGCGCGGGCGTCGAAGGGGTGGCCGGGCACGGCCATAACCTCGCGCCCGTACTCCAGCGCAGCTTTCGTCGTGATCAGGCTGCCGGACTTGGCCGCAGCTTCAACCACGACAACGGCCCGTGCCAGCCCCGCGACAATGCGGTTGCGCAGGGGGAAATGGCGGGCCTGCGGTTCCAGCCCCGGAGGATGTTCACTGACGCGGCAACCCGCGCGGTCGATGGCTTGAGCCAGCGCCGCATTCTCGGCCGGGTAGATTACGTCAATGCCCCCGGCCATGACGGCAATGGTGCGCCCCTCACCCTCAAGCGCAGCCTCATGCGCGGCGGCGTCGATCCCGCGGGCAAGGCCGGAGACGACGGTAAACCCAGCCTCGGAGAGGCCATGCCCCAGCCGCCGGGCCATGCGCACCCCCAGGGAAGACGCATTCCGCGCGCCGACCATGGCGACCATCGGACGGTGCAGAAGGCTTGCATCGCCCATGACCCATAGAACCGGCGGGGCATCTGCGATTTCGGCCAAGGCAACCGGATAATCCGCCTCTCCATGCGCCAGAAGCCGGGCGCCGAGCGCCCGACCCTGCTTCAGTTCGGCCTGGATAACGCCCTGCGGGCAAACCTCATACTCCTCAACCCCGGCGGCCCTGGCGATGGCGGGCAGAGCCGCGAGCGCTGCGCGGGCAGAGCCGTGTTCAGCAATCAGGCGATGAAAGGTGACCGCCCCGACCCGGCGCGAGCGGGCAAGGCGCAGACGGTCAATCCGGTCGTCGTCGGCGATCACAAATTGCCCATCCGCCATCTGGCCACATCCCCCGAGTCGCGTATTGGCCTAAGGCTGCACTCTGCGAGGTTAATGAAAGCTGAATCGCGCCAAGATGGATTGAACCCGGCCCGGATATTTGATCAAATGGCAGCAACGCGACCCCAGGGCCCGGGGTCCATCAGGGAGCACGACCATGCTGAACGCCGAAGTTGCCAAGCGCCGTGACGATGCCATCTCGCGCGGGGTGGGGATGATGACGCAGATCTACGCGGATCGGGCGCTGAATTCCGAAGTCTGGGATATCGAGGGCAACCGCTACATCGACTTTGCCGCCGGAATCGCGGTGGTGAACACAGGGCATTGCCACCCCAAGGTCATGGCCGCCGTGGCGAACCAGATGACGAAGTTCACCCACACCTGCCACCAGGTGATGCCGTATGAGAATTACATCCGTCTGGCGGAGCGCCTGAACGAGAAGGTACCGGGGCCCTGGAAGAAGAAGACGATCTTCGTGACCACCGGGGCCGAGGCCTGCGAGAACGCGGTCAAGATCGCCCGCATTGCCACGGGCCGGAACGCCGTGATCGCCTTTGGCGGCGGCTTCCACGGCCGGACCTTCATGGGCATGTCGCTGACCGGCAAGGTGGAGCCTTACAAGAAGGGCTTCGGCGCGATGATGCCGGATGTCTTCCACGTGCCCTTCCCGATGGACCCGCACGGGATTTCCACGGCGGATGCGATGAAGGGGATCGAGAAGCTGTTCAAGGCTGACCTCGACCCGGCCCGGGTGGCCGCGATCATTTTTGAGCCCGTGCAGGGCGAGGGCGGGTTCTACCCGGCGCCCACAGATCTGGTGAAGGCGATCCGCGCCCTGTGCGACAAGCATGGCATCGTCATGATCGCGGATGAAGTGCAGACCGGCTTTGCGCGCACGGGCAACCTGTTCGCGATGGAGATGCATGGCGTGGCCGCCGACCTGACGACGATGGCCAAGGGCCTGGCGGGCGGTCTGCCCCTGGCTGCGGTCACGGGCCGCGCAGACCTGATGGACGCGGCCAACCCGGGCGGCCTGGGCGGCACCTACGCGGGCAACCCGCTGGGAATTGCCGCTGCCAACGCCGTTCTAGACGTGATCGAGGAGGAGGATCTTTGCGCGCGGGCCAACGAACTTGGGTCTAGGCTGAAACAACGGCTGGAGTCCCTGCGCGCGACGACACCGGAAATCATCGACATTCGCGGTCCGGGCTTCATGGTCGCGGTCGAATTCGGCGATGCCAAGACCAAGGAGCCCGATGCGGGCTTCACAGGCCGGGTCCGGATGGAGGCGCAGAAACGCGGGCTGATCCTGCTGACCTGCGGCGTCTATGGCAACGTCGTCCGCTTCCTGGCGCCGATCACCATTCCGGATGCCCATTTCGCTGAAGCGATGGAGATCCTGGAGGCTTCGGTCGCGGCTGCCCGTCAGGGTTAGGCCGGCATAGGCTGGCCGATCGGCTGACTGCCCAAGCGCAGGAAATCGCCGGCCAGCGGAATGTGACTGGAACCTTCGCCGCGCCCGGGTGCTAATGACGTAGGACTGTGCAATTGGAGACCAACATGATCCGCACTTTGACCATCGTATCGCTTCTGGCGCTGCCCATTGCGGCCTGCACCCCGGCAGAACAAAGTCTTGCCGTCGGCACCATCGGTGGCGCTGCGGTCGGAGCGGCGATTTCCTCGGACGAGGACCGGGCCAAGGGCGCTGTCGCCGGGGCCGTGGTTGGCGCAGCGGCTGCCACGCTTCTGGGACCGGCTTCGCAGGCCGGACAGTGCCGGTACCGCGATGCCTATGGCCGCGAGTATATCGCAGCCTGCTGATCGAAGGTCAGGAACTTGACATCACCGCTTCACCGGGCACTCCGCTGCCCGGTGAGCCTTCTGCCCTTTCCTGTACCGGATGTAGCGGCTAGAAGGGCGGGCAGTCGATGAAAGCTGCCCATGACCCGCACAGAGACCGGAGTATTCCTCGACGCCGTCAGCCTGTCGCTGGGCGGGCGCAAGATTCTGGACCGGATCAGCCTGCATCTGACTGAAAGGCGAATCGGCATTCTGGGCCGCAACGGGTCGGGCAAGACCAGCCTCTTGCGCCTGATCGCAGGCCTTGTCGCGCCAGAGACGGGCACGGTGCGTATCGATGGGATCGACCCCTTTGCCGACCGCAAGGCCATGCTTTCTGCCCTTGGCATCCTGTTCCAGAACCCCGATCACCAGATCCTGTTTCCGACCGTCGAGGAGGAACTTGCCTTCGGGCTGATCCAGCAGGGACAGTCGCCGGCCCAGGCGCTGGAAACGGC
The DNA here is from genome assembly GCA_025458105.1 of Tabrizicola sp. Taxonomy (GTDB): domain Bacteria; phylum Pseudomonadota; class Alphaproteobacteria; order Rhodobacterales; family Rhodobacteraceae; genus Tabrizicola. Next base: position 8,595 of record JALOTD010000002.1, read on the forward strand.
CCTGACTGCCTTGCGCAAGGATGGTCGCGCCCATTGGGCGAAAGCGCCCGTCACGACCCTTAGTCAGGGGCAGCGGCACTATCTTTGCCTGCTGGCGGTGCTGCTGATGGAGCCTCGGACAGTTCTTCTGGACGAGCCGCTCGCCGGGTTGGACCTGCCGACCCAGGCGCGGCTGGCGCGGCGCTTTGCAGGCCTGTCGCAACGGGTGGTGACCATCACCCATGACCCGGCAAGCCTTGCCGGGGCCGACCGCGTGCTTTGGCTGGAAGCCGGTCAGATCGTCGCTGACGGCCCCGCTGCAACGGTGATCCCCGCCTTTACCGCCGAGATGGACCGGATCGGAGAGCGCGATGCTGACGCTGACCTCGCCGGTTGAAATCTGGGCACATCGATGGCCCGCGGGGAGGAAGCTGGCCCTGCTGGCCCTGGCCACAACCGGTCTATTCCTGCTGTCCTCGCCCCTGCTGCTTTGTCTGGCCTTCCTGGCAACTCTGGGCCTGATCCTGACCGGCGGGGCTGCGTTCCTGGAAACCTCGCTGCGCCTTCTGCGGCCGCTTTGGCCCTTTTTGCTGATTGTCGCGCTTTGGCATCTTTGGACCGGAGATTTGGCGGGCGGGACGGTGGTCATGCTGCGCATGGTGACCGCCGTGGCCTTGGCGAACTTTGTCACGATGACCACACGCCTGTCGGATATGATCTTGGTTTTTCAGTGGCTTGCGCGCCCATTGCAGGTCTTTGGACTGTCCTCTCGTAGGCTTGCGCTGGCCTTTGCGCTGGTGATCCGTTTCATCCCGGTCATGCTGGACCGGGTAGGCAAGATCAGTGAAAGCTGGCGCGCCAGGTCTCCTGGCAACGCGCGCTGGCGAGTCCTGGTCCCTGCGACGCTTGCCGCCCTGGACGACGCGGACCGCGTGGCCGAGGCCTTGCGAGCACGGGGCGGGGCTGATTAAAGGGCCAAAAGGGGACTTACATGGAACGCAACCTGACCCATATCGCGCTCTTCGCCGCCCTGATCGCGGTGCTGGGCCTTGTGCCGCAGATCTCGTTGGCAAGTGGCGTGCCGATTACAGCGCAGTCGCTGGGGATCATGCTGTGCGGTACCGTGCTGGGGGCCAGACGGGGTGCCCTTGCAGTGCTTCTATTTCTGGCCCTCGTCGCGGCGGGGCTTCCGCTTCTGTCGGGCGGGCGCGGGGGCCTTGGCGTTTTTGCCGGGCCGTCGGTCGGCTATCTTATCGGTTTCCCGGTGGCTGCCTTCGTGATCGGCTGGCTGATGGAACGCACCACCCTGCCCGTCGGCACCGCGGCCACCGCCGCCTCGGTCATTGGGGGGATCGGGGTCCTTTATGTGTTCGGAATTAGCGGCCTGGCGGTCATGCTGGACAAAACCGTGACGGAAGCTGCCTATCTCGGCATGGCCTATCTGCCCGGCGACATTCTGAAGGCGGTTCTGGCCGGCCTGGTCACGCAAAGCCTGGCCCGGATGCGTCCAGCCTCGCTTCTTTCACGCGGATGAGGCGTCGAACAGGATCGCTGTCCCGATGCCCCCGGCAGCGGCGATGGCGGCAAGACCGCGACCCTGCAGACTGTGGAACAGCCGTACCGCCAGGATTGCGCCCGAAGCCCCCACGGGGTGCCCGCGCGCCAGCCCGCCTCCGCCAGAGTTGACGATGGCTGGATCAATGCCAGCGCCGTCGACGACTGCAATAGCCTGGACGGCATACGCTTCCATGATCTCGGCGCGGTGCAACGGCTCGCCGTGCCAGATCTTGCGGATTGCGGCAACCGGCGCGGTGCCGGGTTCGGTCGGATCGCCGCCGACGGTCGTTCCTCTCAGGATCGCCAGCCCCCTGCCCTGCGCCATCCGGTTGCTGACCACCAGACAGACCGCCGCCGCATCGGCCGCCACCGCTGCCGTCGCTACCGTGATGCCGCCAAGGAGCACCGGGGCGCGGGCCAGAAGTTGCGGAGACAGGCGGCGCGGGAAGGCGTCCCGAGTGACACCGGTGATCGGGACGATTTCGGCAGATTGGTGCGATTTCAACGCCTTGTCATGGCTGTCGATGGCCCAGGCCTCTTGCCGTTCGCGGCTGATTCCTAGCCGTTGCGAAAGGGAAGCTGCAGCCTCGGCCATGCCCGGATCGCGGTCGGGCCAGGGGGTGAAGGGGGCTTCGTCATAGGGCACCGGCGGCCCGCCATCGGGGTCGGTCGCCAGCCGCAAGGGGCGGCGGGAATAGCTTTCGACACCGCCCGCCACCACGATCTGAGCCGCGCCAGAGTCAACCAATGCCCGGGCAAGCAGGATCGCATCCAGCCCCCCCGCACATTGCCGGTCGATGGTCAGACCGGCCACATCAAGTCCCGCCGCCAGCGCCACACGCCGTGCGGGATTGCCGCCCGCGCCAAGCGCGTTGGACAGGATCAGGTCATCGACCTGGCCGGGAGTGACCCCGGCATCGGCCAGCACTGCCTGCACCACGGGGGCAGCAAGATCCTCTAGCGACAGGCGGGTGAAGGCGCCGCCACGAGGCACAACGGCAGTGCGGCGGGCGGCGATCAGGCGGGCCATGTGACCGCTGCCTCCAGGGCCCGAAGATCGGTCTTTCCAGATGGCAGCACTGGCCAATCCTGTCTCCAGATCACGGCCTTGGGCGCCTTGAGCGGACCAAGTTGGCTGCGCAGCGCCGCCAGGAGATGCGCCTCGACCGCCGTATCACCCTGCAGGACCGCGACCAGCACGTGCCCCCGCGCAGGATCGGGCACTGGCAGCACCGCAGCCCGCCAGATGCCCGGCATCGCCTCGATCAGCGCCTCAATCTCCTCGGGAAAGACATTCTGGTCGGCGATCGTCACCATCCGGCCTGCGCGGCCGTGAAGAAAGAGAAACCCGTCGCGCAGATCGCCCATTTCACCCACCGAAAGCCAGGCGCCCTGCCAGCGAGCCGACCCTGGATGGCCAGCGTAATTTTCGAAAAGATAAGGACTTTTCACCCAGACCTCACCCTTGTCCAGCGTGATCTCAACCCCCGGATAGGCCCTCCCGACCGAGCCTTCGGGTGTCGCGGCATCGGCCATGGTGATAAAGCTGGTCTCGGCAGACCCGTAGAACTCGCGGATTTCGGCGCCCGGGGCGATCTCTCTCATTGCGCGATGCAGGGCGGGTTGCAGCTTCGACCCGCCGACCAGGATCACGCGCAGATCTGGCAGGAGGCCCTGCCCTTCGCCCATCAGGCGCAGTTGTGCGGGCGTCGCGTAGAGATGTGAAATCCGATGCAACTCCAGTGCTTTAAGCTGGCGATCCGGGCGCAGTGCGTGGAACAGATGCACCTCGGCCCCAAGATGCAGCCCTTCGACCGCACCATAAAGCGCCAGCGAGTGCACCAGCCGACCCAGTACCGCAACCCGAGCCCCAGGGCCAATCCCGAAGTGAGCGTTGACCATAAAGCTGGCGATCCAGGAGGCCTGGCTGCGCCGGATGCGCCGCGCTACGCCGGAGGAACCCGAGGTCAGTGTCTCGAACACCGGCTCCGGCCCGGGTTCGGGCGCGGGTTCATCCAGTGCGCCGAGACGAAAGGCTGGCAATCCAATGACTTGCGCCAGCCCTTCGCCTTTGTCGGCAACCACCGGAACTGCGTCAGGACAATGGACGATCTCGCGTCCGGCATCGAAAAGTCGTGCCTTCGTGTGCCAGCAGAAGCGGTCAGTCATGCGGCCAGAAGCGAGGCCATCCGGCGAACGGCCAGAAGGTAGCCCTCGGTGCCGAAGCCCGCGATTACCCCATCGGCGCGAAGGCTGACATAGGAATGGTGGCGAAAGCTTTCGCGCTTGTGGATGTTCGAAATGTGTACTTCAAGGACCGGCCCCTCGAAGGCGTTCAAGGCGTCCAGGATGGCAACAGAGGTGTGCGAATAAGCGCCGGGATTCAGAATGATACCGGCTGAATTGCCACGGCATTCCTGAACCCAGTCGACCAGCTGGCCTTCGTGGTTGGACTGCAGCGCGCGCAGGGAAAGTCCAAGATCCTCGGCCAAGTCAGCCGCCTTTGCCGCGACGTCTGCCAAGGTCTCGCGCCCGTAGATTTCCGGTTGGCGCAGGCCGAGAAGGTTCAGGTTCGGGCCGTTCAGAAGGGTAACGAGTTTCGGCATCGGGTGCATCCGCAGGAGGTTCGGACGACCTTAGCCGATCAGCGCAAGGGGGCCAAGCGAAAGGAAAAATGGCGACCTTCCGGGGCCTGAATCGTCAGGTCGGAAAGCCGCCCAGGGAGACATCGTTTGCAGCTAAGCCGCTGATTTCAAGCTACTTTCTCTAGAACAACCTCGGGCTGGATGCCAAGGGCGCGCACGACCTCGCGGGTCAGGTGCGGGCGGTTAAGGGTGTAGAAATGCAGGTCCTGCACCCCACCTTGCAGCAGCTTGTCGCACAGCTGGGTGCAGTGGGTGAGCGCCAGAAGCTCCTCACGCCCATCGCGGGCGGCGGTGGCGAAGGCCTCGTCGAGCTTCTGCGGCACATGGGCGCCGCAGCGGGCGGCGAATTTCTTGGCGCCAGCCCACGAGGTGATCGGCAGGATGCCGGGGATGATCGGGGCGGTGATGCCAGCCTTGGCGCAGGCATCGCGGAAGCGGAAGAAGGTGTCGGCGTCGAAGAAAAACTGCGTGATGGCGCTGGAGGCGCCCGCGTCGATCTTGCGCTTGAGCCAGGTTACATCGGCGGCGCTGTCGGCGGCGTCGGGGTGGGGTTCGGGATAGGCGCCGACGCGGATGGTGAATTTGCCGGTTCTGGCCAGCTTCTCCACCAGCTCGACCGAATTCGCAAAGCCCAAGGGATGCGGGACAAACCGCTGCGCGCCTTTCGGGGCATCGCCCCGGAGGGCCACGATTTCGGTCACGCCGGCGGCGGCGTAAGCCTCGGCAATCGCAAGGGTTTCGGACTGGGTTGCATCAACGCAGGTGAGGTGCGCGGCGACGGGCAGGCCGTAGTTGCGGTGGATGGTCGAGACGGCCTCATGCGTCAGAGTGCGGGTTGTGCCGCCCGCGCCGTAGGTGACCGAGACGAAGGATGGCTTGAGCGGCGCCAGCGCCTGCACCGTTTCCCACAGCCGGAACGAGGCGTCCAGGGACTGCGGCGGGAAGAATTCAAAGCTGATGCGCGGGGTCATGGCGGTCTCCTTCTTGGGTATCTTGTGCCAGAAAGGTTGATGTGAGACCAATTCATAGTTCTCACGTTCTTCATGAGGTCTGTTCATGTACATCGAGCTGCGGCACCTGCGGACGATCCGGGCGATCCAGCAGGCCGGGGGCCTCGCGCGGGCTGCGGAGATGCTGAACATGACCCAGTCGGCGCTGAGCCATCAGGTGAAGGGGCTGGAGGATCAGGCGGGGATGGAGCTGTTTGTCCGCCGGTCCAAGCCCATGCGGCTGTCAGCCGCCGGACACAGGATGTTGCGGGCGGCGGAGCGGATCCTGCCAGAGATTGACGCGATGGAGGAGGAATTCCGGGCTTTGCGGGCCGGGAGAACTGGGCGGTTGCATATCGCGATCGAGTGTCATGCCTGCTTTGACTGGCTGTTTCCGGTCCTGGAGCTGTTCCGGCATGCCTGGCCGGAGATTGATGTGGACATCAAGGCGGGGCTGGCGTTCGAGGCCCTGCCAGCGCTGAACCGGGAGGATGTGGATCTGGTGATCAGCTCGGACCGCGAACCGCCACCGGGAATCGTGTTCAATCCGCTGTTCGATTATCACCCGACCTTTGTCGCCTCGGCCCAGAATTCGCTGGCGGAAAAGGCGTTCATCATGGCGGAGGACTTCAAGGATCAGGTGCTGATCACCTATCCCGTCAGCCGCGACAAGCTTGATATCTTTACCGAAATCCTGACTCCGGCCAAGGTGGAGCCCCGTGCCCAGCGCACGGCGGAATTGACGGCGGTGATCCTGATGCTGGTGGGATCGAACCGGGGCGTGGCGGTCCTGCCGGACTGGGTGATGCGCGAGGTGAAGACGAACGCCGACTATGTCACGCGGCCGCTGGGGCCGGACACGGTGACCAAGCGGATGTATGCGGCGACGCGGGCGGAGGATGTGGCCAAGCCCTACATGGCGCATTTCCTGCGGTTGGCGCGGTCGGAGCCGGTGAAGCTGCAACGGGGGGCATGAGGCCGCGAGCGGTGCGTTAATCTGCTGAAATGTCAGGCCTTTGCGGCGTCGTCTTGCGGTCTTTCTTGCGTCTTCCTTTCGTCTCTACGCGCGCAGAGACGAAAGACCGTTAACCAACTTGCGCGAATCGGATGCACCGGGTGGCCAAACCTCTCGGGCGAAGAAGTCCGGGGTGGCGTCAGCCGGAATTCTCCACCGCCATTCCGGCGTTCCCGACCATCAGGTTCCGCCCGGCATAGATGTCGCCCGCCAGCTGCAGGGCGAAGCGATCGGCGTCGCGCAGGCGGACCTCGGACAGCATCTCGTCGACACGCTCATCATCGGCGCCGAAGTGGCGCATGAGCGCCCCGCCCATGGCCAGGGCGGATTCGAAGGTCTCGCGGATCGGGTTCTCGACGCCGGCCTTGATGAGCTCGATCGAATGGCGGCGGTCGAAGCTGCGGGCAAAGACCGGGATCAGGGGGCATTCCTCGTGCAGAAGGTGGGCGATGCGGGTGGCCGCGCCCGGGTTGTCGATGGCGATGACCACGGCCCTGGCGTGGTGGACCCCGGCGGCGTGCAGGATGTCCAGCCGTGTGCCGTCGCCGAAATAGACCTTGAAGCCGAAGTCCTGGGCCGAACGAATCTGTTCGGGATCGGTGTCGATGATCGTGAGCCGGTAGCCCATGCGCAAAAGCGGCTGGGTCACCACCTGGCCAAAGCGGCCAAAGCCGATGAGGACCACTGCATCGCCGTCATCTTCCGGCGCGGGCAGGCCGTCGGAGGAGACCTGGGGTTTCGGCATCAGGCGGTCGTGCAGAAGGATGAAGAGCGGCGTCATCACCATCGACAGGATGATGATGGCGGTGAGGGTGGCGTTTTCCTCGGCGTTGATGAGGCCGACCGAGAGGGCGGCGGCGTAGAGGACGAAGGCGAACTCTCCCCCCTGCGCCATGAGGACGAGACGTTCCACCGCCTCGCGGTGGCTGGCCTTGAAGAGGCGCGCGACGGTGTAGATGGCGACCATCTTCAGCACCGTCAGGGCCACGACCGAGATGAGGATCAGTTGCCAGTTCCGGGCCACGACCGAGAGGTCCAGCGCCATGCCGACAGCCAGGAAGAAGAGGCCGAGGAGGAGGCCGCGGAAGGGTTCGACATCCGCCTCCAACTGGTGGCGGTAGCTGGATTCGGAGAGGAGGACGCCCGCAAGGAAGGCGCCCATCGCGGCGGAAAGCCCGCCCACCTGCATCCAGAGCGCGGCCCCGAGGACGATCAGGAGGGCGGCTGCTGTCATCACCTCGCGCGCTTGCGCCGCGGCAAGGAGGGAGAAGACGGGATTCAGAAGGTAGCGGCCAGCCAAGATCAGAACGGCGATGGCGCCAAGGCCGATCACGATGCCCTGCGCGCGGTCGGCCAGGGTGAGGGTTTCGCCGCCGGGGGCGAGGAAGGCCACGAGCGCCAGCAACGGCACGATGGCGAGGTCTTCGAGCAGGAGGATCGAGACGATGCGCTGGCCCTTGGGGGCGGCGATGTCGCCACGTTCCTCCAGCATCTGCATGACGATGGCGGTGGAGGTCAGGACAAAGCCCGTGCCGGCCACCAGCGCAGGCGCGAAGGGATAACCCAGCGCCAGGCCCACAAGCGACAGAAGGCCCATGGACAAAAGGACCTGCGCCAGGCCCAGGCCAAAGATGTCGCGCCGCATGGCCCAGAGCTTTGACGGCTGCATCTCAAGCCCGATGATGAAGAGGAACATCACCACGCCAAGCTCGGCCACATGCAGGATGGCCATGGGGTCGGAGAAAAGCCCCGCGCCGAAGGGACCGATGGCAAGGCCCGCGGCGAGGTAGCCGAGGACAGAGCCGAGGCCTGCGCGCTTGAAAAGCGGAACCGCGACCACGGCCGCGCTCAGAAGGATGACGACAGAGGGCAGATCGACGCCGGCGCTTTCGGTGGCCATGGGTACCTCGTTTGTGCGCAGGGTGGCGGGAAGGTCCGCCGCTGGCAAGAGGCGGCGCTTTGTAGGGGGAGGCTTTCCGGCTATCGTGGCGGGCGGAGGTGACGATGCGGCGACGGCTGGCAGGGTTGCTGATCCTTTGGGCGCTGCCTGTGGGGGCCGAGTGCCGGTTGGCACTGGCCTTGGCGGTGGATGTATCCCGGTCGGTCGACGCAGCGGATTTCGTGATTCAGACCGAGGGGCTGGCGGACGCTCTGGCCGATCGGGATGTACAGGCGGCAATCTTCGGCCCCGAGGGGGTGGTGGCGCTGTCCATCTACCAGTGGAGCGGTGCAGGCCATCAGGAGGTGATACAGCCCTGGGTGCTGCTGGAGCAGCCGGAGGTGCTGGACGGGGTTATCTGGGCAGTGCGGCGCGCAGGGCGGCCAGAGCGGCGGCAGGCGACGGCCCTGGGCGAGGCGCTGCGCTTTGGGGCGGGCCTAATGGCCGAGGCGCCGCCTTGCGCGCGGCAGGTGATCGACGTGGCGGGCGACGGGCGCAACAATGAGGGTCTGTCCGTCTCGTCGATCTACCGGCGGGTGGATTTTGGCGACATCACGGTGAATGCGCTTGCCATCGGCGAACACGAACAGGGCGTGGCGCGCTATTTCCTTGACGAGGTGATCCGTGGGCCCGGGGCGTTTGTCGAGATCGCGCCACAACAGGTTGACTACCCCCCGGCAATCCGCCGCAAATTGTTGCGTGAGCTGGAAGGGCCGCAGATCGGGATGGCGCTGCCCAAGGCCCCTGGCGGGAAAACCTGACCGGCATTAACCTGAAATTTCCTTTGACTCGCCACAGTTTGCGGGAATCCTGCGGACATTGGTGCGGATATTCGGAGGTTTGCATGCAGCGTCGGAACGTCATGCTTTTGCTTGGGGCGCTTTTGGTCCCGCAAGCAGCTTTTGCCACTTCGGTCGCCACGGCCCCGGCGCGGGTGGTGGCCCGGGTCTCGATCTCGCAGCAGGTCATGCAGGTCTTTCACGAGGGGCGGCATCTTTACACCTGGCCGGTGTCGACGGCAAAGGCAGGGAAAATCACGCCGACAGGGGTCTTTCAGCCAGAGTTTCTGTCGCGAAACCACCGTTCACGCCGCTATAACAATGCGCCGATGCCCTGGGCGATCTTTTACGACGGCCACTATGCCATCCATGGCACCGACCAGATCAAGCGGCTGGGTAAACCGGCCAGCCACGGCTGCGTGCGGCTGCATCCCGACAATGCCGAGATCCTGTTCAAGATGGTGAAGTGGGAGGGGAAAGAGAACATGCGGGTGGAGATCGTCGCTTAAGCCGCACCCCTTTCTTTCCCAGGCGTGACCGTCTATAGCCCCGGGCCTGAACGGACGTGGAGCGGACGCATGCAGGGCTCGGCCAACCTCAACCTGATGATCAAGGCCGCGCGCAAGGCGGGGCGGTCGCTGGTCAAGGACTTCCGCGAGGTGGAGAACCTGCAGGTCTCGACCAAGGGGCCGGGGGACTTTGTGTCGAAGGCCGACCGTGAGGCGGAACGGTTGATCAAGGAAGAGCTTCTGGGCGGGCGGCCGACCTATGGCTGGATCGGCGAGGAGACGGGCGCTGCGGCGGGGGCCGACCCGACCCGGCGCTGGATCGTCGATCCCCTGGACGGAACGACGAACTTCCTGCACGGGATGCCGCATTGGGCGGTGTCCATCGCGCTGGAGCACAAGGGCGAGATCGTCAGCGCTGTGGTCTATGACCCGGCCAAGGACGAGATGTTCTGGGCCGAGAAAGGTGCTGGCGCCTGGCTGAACGACAACCGGCGTCTGCGGGTTTCGGGCCGCCGGGCGATGCATGAGGCGGTGTTTGCGACCGGTGTGCCGTTTGGGGCGAAGTCCACCCTGCCCGCGATGCTGAAGGATCTTGGCCGCTTGATGCCAGCCTGTGCGGGCGTACGGCGCTGGGGGGCGGCGTCGTTGGATCTGGCCTATGTCGCAGCGGGACGTTTCGATGGCTATTGGGAGCGGGAACTGAGCGCCTGGGACGTGGCGGCGGGCATTCTGTTGGTGAAGGAAGCCGGTGGCCTGGTCGAGGGCCTGCGCGAAGGGACGGATCCGCTGGACGGCGCGCTCGTCGCGGCGAATTACGGGCTTTTCAAGGGCTTCGCGGACGTGATCCGCGGCTGAACCGGACTTTTCGAAAAGTCCGGGCCGGAGCCATTGAAGGCTCCGATGCGATTTCTTTGAAGAAATCGCCTTCTAGTCCCGACGCCTTGGGATAAGGGGGATGTTGGAGCGCGCCGCTTCGTATTGCGTTGGCGGGTGTGGCGGGTGGCCTTGAGTTGCCTGCCAGTAACCCCCTGCCCCGCGCCGCAGCCAGACCGGGATTGTCAGCACCAATCCGGCCATGAAGCCGCCCGCATGGGCCCAGTAGGCGACGCCGCCCTCTTCGCCCGGGGTCGCGAAGCCCGAAACAAGCTGGATGCCGAACCAGATGCCCAGCACGATCCAGGCCGGAATGGCGAAGATGCGGAAGAAGATCACGAAGATAAACAGCACATCCACCTTTGCTTTCGGGAACAGCAGCAGATAGCCGCCCATCACCCCGGCAATCGCACCGGAGGCGCCGACCATCGGGATTTGCGAGCTGAGATCCGCTGCCGCCTGCAATCCGGCGGCTGCGACCCCTGCGGCAAGATAGAAGAGAAGAAAGCCAAGATGGCCCATCTCTTCCTCAAGGTTGTCGCCATAAATCCAGAGAAACAGCATGTTCCCAGCCAGATGCATCCACCCGGCATGCAGGAACATCGAGGTGAGCACGGTCTCATACCCCTCGCCCGCCATCAGCCTGGCCGGGACCAGACCCCATTCGAAAAAGAAGATGTTCAGCTGCAAATCGGTCTTTCCCAGGAAATACCCCAGGAAAACCAAGATGTTGATCGCGATCAGCGCGATGGTGACATAGGGCGTTCGGCCCGAAGGGTTGTGGTCGCGGATCGGAAACATGCGGTGAAGCCTTTCCGATCCGGTCCGAGCCGTCAAGCATCGGCAGCAGCGGCCAGGAGCTGTGCGTTTCCGCCTGCAGCCGTGGTATCGATGCAGAGGTGCCGTTCCAAGAGCGCATGGACGGCGTCCAAGGCCGCGATCAGCGGCAAGATCGGACCGGGCCGCGCGGCAAGCGCCCGCGCGTAGGGACGTCCGGCATCGGCCTCACCCCACCAGACCGCGCCGGAGAAACCTTGCAGGGAGGCAAGCGCCTCGGCTGGAACTCCAGGGGCCTCGATGGCGTGACCGCCGAGTTTTCGGATGCGTTCTGCCTGGGCAAGTGCGGTCGCGCGCCCCGGTCCAAGACACAGGAGCGGCGCGCGCGGGGTAAGGCTGAGCCGGTTCGATTCCCCGGTCGGGCCGGGCAGATCGATGACCTTTGGTGCAACCAGTGGCCAGGCGGCCGAGAGCGCGCGCTTCGTCTCGACCGCGGTCGTCACCACGCTGTCTGGCATGGCCGGAGGGGTCGGAGAGCGGGCGAAGCGGGCAACATAGTGCGGACCGCCCGCCTTTGGTCCGGTCCCGGACAAGCCTTCGCCGCCGAAGGGCTGACTGCCCACGACCGCCCCAATCTGATTGCGGTTCACATAGGCGTTGCCGACCCGCAGGCGTTCGGTGATTCGCTGCACACGGTCATCGATCCGGGTGTGCAAGCCAAAGGTCAGGCCATAACCGGTTGCATTGATGGCATCGATCACGGCGTCGATGTCCTGGGCCTTGTATGTGGCGATGTGCAAGACGGGTCCGAAAATCTCGCGCGGCATGGCCTGGATGCCGTCGACTTGCAGAACCGTCGGCGCGATGAAGGTCCCCTGCCCCGGGGCCTTGAGTTCCTTCAGGAGCCGCCCCTCGGACCGGGCTGCCTGGATGTAGGTGCGGATCGCTGCCTGCGCCTGGGCATCGATCACTGGGCCGATGTCGGTGGCAAGCTTCCAGGGATCGCCAAGGGCCAGGTCGTCCATCGCACCGAAGAGCATTTCGGTCACGGTCTCGGCCACGTCCTCTTGCACGTAAAGGCAGCGCAGCGCGGAACACCTTTGCCCGGCAGACTGGAAGGCGGAGGCGATGATATCGCGGACGGCCTGTTCCGGCAGAGCGGTCGAGTCGACCAGCATCGCGTTCAGGCCGCCGGTCTCGGCAATCAGTGGGGCCGTGGGATCCAGATGGTCTGCCATCGCCCGGCGGATGGCCTGTGCGGTCTCGGTCGAGCCGGTGAAGGCGACCCCGTCCACTCGGGGATCGCGGGTAAGGGCAGCCCCGACCGCGCCGTCGCCGGGGAGCAGCTGCAGGGCGATCGGGGGCACGCCTGCCGCGAGCAGATGATCGACGGCGAGGGTGGCGATGAGGGGGGTCTGCTCGGCCGGTTTGGCGAGGACGGCGTTCCCGGCAGCGAGTGCGGCAGCGATCTGACCGCAGAAGATGGCAAGCGGGAAGTTCCAGGGGCTGATGCAGGCAAAGGTGCCGCGCGCCGGGGCGGTCTGGAGGGTCTGCGTCGCGTAAAAGCGCAGAAAATCCACCGCCTCGCGCAGTTCGGCGATTGCGTCAGGCAGGGTCTTGCCCGCCTCGCGCGTCAACAGTGCGAAGATGCGACCAAAGTCTGCCTCCAACCGGTCGGCAGCCCGGATCAGGACGGCTGAGCGCACCTGCGGCCCGGCGGCCCAAGGTTCGGCAAGCCGAAGTGCCGTATCGACATCGGAGGGGGCGGAGGTGGTGACATGTCCGACCAAAGCCCCAGAGGCGGGATTCAGCACCGCAAGTTGCATGCCCCCGACCGCCCGCCCTGCCACCCTTGGCGCGGCCTCGAACACGGCTTGCGCATGGGGCGCGCGGGCGGTCTCGATCTGTGCAAGGTCGGCGGCGTCGGCCAGATCCCAGCCGTGGCTGTTCTTGCGAGGCGCAAACAGCATCGGTCCGGCGACCAGCGTCGGGTTGGGGGCCGCAAGGGTTTCCATGACTGATAAAGGGCAAGCCGCGACCTGTTCGGGCGGGACATCCTCATCGACAATCTGGTTCACGAAACTGGAGTTCGCGCCATTCTCCAACAGACGGCGCACGAGGTAGGCGAGAAGGTCGCGATGCGCGCCGACCGGGGCGTAAATCCGGCAGCGGGTGCTGTTGTCCGACAGAACGATGTCATGCAGGCGTTCGCCCATGCCATGGAGGCGCTGGAACTCGAATTCCAAAGGAGACCGACCGAGGTTCTGCGCCAGATGCAGCACTGCGGCGACCGTGTGGGCGTTGTGGGTGGCGAACTGGGGATAGATGCGGTCGGTCATCGCCAGAAGTTTGCGGGCATTGGCGATGTAGCTTACGTCCGTGCCCTGCTTGCGGGTGAAGACGGGAAAGCTCTCCAGCCCCAGGATCTGCGCCCGCTTCACCTCGGCATCCCAATAGGCGCCCTTCACGAGGCGAACCATGATCTTGCGGTCGAGCCGCGTGGCGAGGTCGTGCAGCCAGTCGATCACCGCGCCTGCGCGGCGGCCATAAGCCTGGACGACGACGCCGAACCCGTCCCAGCCCTTCAGCGCGGGGTCCGAGAGCGTGGCCTCGATCACCTCCAGCGACAGAGCCAGGCGGTCGGCTTCCTCGGCATCGATGTTGAACCCGAGGCCCGCCGCCTTGGCCAGCGTGGCAAGGGCGCGGACGCGGGGGACCAGTTCCTCCATCACCCGGTCGCACTTGGCGACCTCGTACCGGGGGTGCAGCGCTGACAGTTTCACCGAAATGCCGGGGTTGGTGCGGATGTCGTTGCCCTTAGCGGCGCGAGCTATGCTGGTGATCGCGGCGGAATAGGCCAGGTGATAGCGGCGGGCGTCGGCTTCGGTGCGGGCAGCTTCGCCCAGCATGTCGTAGCTGTAGGTATAGCCTTTGGCCTCCAGCTCGGCTGCCCGGTCCATCGCGCGGTCGATGGTTTCCCCCAGGACAAAGTTGCGGCCCATTTCCTTCATCGCGCGGGAGACGGCTGTGCGGATCACCGGTTCGCCCAGACGGCGGACAGCGCCGCGCAGGACGCCGGCGATCCCGCCCTTTGATTCGTCCAGCACCTTGCCGGTCAAGAGAAGCGCCCAGGTCGAGGCATTGACCAGCGGCGAAGCGGACTGCCCGAGGTGGCGGCCCCAGTCGGAGGGGGCGATCTTGTCTTCGATCAACGCGTCCATGGTTTCGGCATCGGGAACGCGCAACAGCGCCTCGGCCAGGCACATCAGCGCGATGCCTTCGTCGGTGGACAAGCCGTATTCGGCCAGGAACACCTCCATCAGGCCGGGCCGCGCGCTGGCCCGGATGCGGCTGACCAGATCAGCGGCCCTGGCCACGATGTCCGCCCGCGCTTTCGGGTCAATCCCAGCTTGAGCGACAAGGCTGCGCATCAGCGCGTCTTCGTCGGCCAAAGCTTGGGTTTCGATGGTGGACCAGGCAGATTCGGCGAACATCGGGCACCTTCCTTTGTGCCTATAGTATATCGATTGTCTCCGGCTGTTTTCCCGAATACTTCGTGCTATGCAGTCCGAACTAAGGAAAAAGTGGAGTGTTCCCGTGCCAGATGCCCGCAACGAACTTGACCGTTTCGACCTCTCCATCCTGCGGGTTCTGCAAGTTGAAGGTCGGATTTCGGTGGTCGAACTGGCCAGCCGGATCGGGTTGTCAAAGTCACCCACTCAGGCGCGCATGAAGCGGCTGGAGGAGATTGGCGTCATTTCGGGTTATCGGGCGATCCTGGACCCGATCCGGATGGGTCAGGCCCATGTGGCCTTTGTCGAAGTGCGCCTGAGCGACACGCGCGAGGCGGCGCTTACAGCGTTCAACAAGGCCGTTCTGCTGGTGCCCGAAGTCGAGCAATGTCACATGATGGCGTCAAGTTTCGACTATCTGTTGAAGGTGCGGACTTCGGATATCCAGGCCTATCGCCGGGTGTTGGGCGAGGTCATTTCCGCCCTGCCGCATGTGTCAAACACCTCGACCTATGTGGCGATGGAGGCGGTGAAGGAGGTCTTTTGAGGGCCCTGGGAAGCGTCTTGCCCGACTCGGGGCCCGCCGTGCACTCTGCGGGGAAAAGGACGCATGATGAGCCTGGATGATGCCGACCTGACCGCCGCGCGGCAGCCCCTGAACCGGGCGCGGTCGATGCCTGCGGGGTTCTACACCGATCCGGCGATCTTTGCGCGCGAGCGGGAGCGGCTGTTCCTGAAGCATTGGTTCTTCCTGTGCCGGGCGGAAGAACTGCCGCAGGCGGGCGACTTTCGCACCTTTGACAGTGCGGGCGGGCCGATCGTGCTGCTTCGGGGCAGTGACGGTCAGTTGCGCTGTTTTGCGAATTTCTGCCGCCATCGCGGCTCGATCCTTCTGGAGGGGTCGGGGAATGTGGGGGGCCGGATCACCTGCCCCTACCATGCCTGGAGCTATCTGAACGACGGGCGGCTGTACGGCTGCCCGGACATGAAGGATGCCGAAGGGTTCGACAAGGTCGAGAACGGGCTGGTCGCACTGGACCTTGACGCCTGGGAGGGATTTGTCTTCGCCCGCTTCACGCGAGAGGGTCCAAGCCTGCGTGAGCATCTGGGCGATTTTCCGGAGCGCATGGCCAGCCACGGGCTGGGGCAGATGCGCTGCACCTGGCGGGTAACGCTGGATGTGGCGGCGAACTGGAAGCTGATTCTGGAAAACGCGGTCGAGACCTATCACACGGGGATCGTGCACCGGGACACAGTGGGCGCGCAGCAGTCGCGGACGCCGGAGACGAGTGGCAACTGGATTGCGATCCAGGTCATCTCGGGCCGGTCGATTGCGACGCTGGGGACGGATCAGCCGCCCTTCCCGCCGATCGAGGGGCTAAACGAGGAGGCGCAGCTGGGCACCTGGTTCACGGTCGTGCTGCCCACGGTGCAGTTCGCGGTGGCGCAGGATTGTCTGTGGTGGCTGAACACGCGGCCGGTGAACGAGGGCCGCACGATCCTGGAAGTGGGCGGATGCTTTCCCGAGGATCGGCTTGCCCTGCCCGATTTCGCCGCCCGTGCCGAGCCCTATTACGACCGGTGGGAGCGGGTCGCCAAGGAAGACGTGGGCATTCTGGAGAAACAGCAGCGCGCGCTTGGGTCGGCATTGTACCGTCCGGGGCCGCTGTCCTGGCGCGATGACATGGTACAGGCCATGGGGGTCTGGGTGGCGGACCGGCTGGACCTGTAAGGCTGGTGCCCGCGGCCGGACTTGAACCGGCACGGCCTTGCGGCCAAGGGATTTTAAGTCCCCAGTGTCTACCATTTCACCACGCGGGCAAGCGCGGGGCTGTAGCATAGCGGGTTTGCCGGGGGCGGAAAGGGCCCTTTTCCCAGCGGTGCATTTGACAGGAGGCCCCAAGCGGATAGGGTCGGCGGCAGGAGGATGGCATGCTTGACCCAGACAACCTGCGCCGGATCGTGCTTGCCAGCCTGACCCATCTTCTGGGCCTGGTGCGCCCGAACGGCAGGTTTGTCTATGCGCACACGGCGGGCGCGCCCGACCAGCCGCTGGACGGCTACAACATGCTGCGCCATTGCGGAACGCTGTGGTTCATGCTGCGGGCGATGAACGATCTGCAGCTGGATCTGGCCGAGGACGCGCGCACGGCCCTGGGTCGGGCAGTGGGCTATGCGGCGGGCAAGTTCGACCGGCCCGTCTGGTTGCCGGGGCCGACGCTGGCGCTGGTCACCAAGGGCGCGGTCAAGACCGGAGGGATCGGTCTGGCGCTGGTGATGCTGGCGGAATACGGGCGCGCCAGGGCCATGCCCGAGGTGACGCCCGACACGCTGGACGACACCATTGCCGCGCTGGCCGCCTATGGCCGGGCGCAACGCGAGGGTCAGGATTTCCTTCACAAGCGGCAGTTCGATGATGGCACGGTGCTGCCGTTCCGCAGCGACTATTACACGGGCGAGTTGCTGTTGGGCCTGTTCGTGAGCGGCCAGAGCGACGCTGCGATCATCGCCGCCGCCGAGGCCCTGATGGCGCGGCGCTACGGGGTGCCCGAGCAAAGCCACTGGATGGCCTATGCTGCCTGCGAGGCGGCCGAACGCGGGCTGATCGGCGAAGAGCGGCTGCAAGGCTATCTGACTGACCTCGTCACCGGGATGATCGAGCAGAACGGCTATCGCGGGCGGCGCCAGTCCACCCCGATTGCCTGCCGGACCGAGGCGCTGACCCGGTTTGTCCTTCTCTGCCAGCGCTGGCCGGGCCGGTTTCCCGAAAGCCTGTCCGCGGCAGCCTTGCAAGCCGCTGACGAGAATCTGGCGCTGCAGCTGGACTGGTACGAGGATGGCCAGTTCTGGAAGGGTGACGACGAGCGGAAAGTGCAGATCGACTATATCCAGCACAACGCCACGGCCTTCCTGAACCGGTTGTTGATCCTGTACTAGATCCCGATGGCGGCAAAGGCCGCGCGCAGGACCAGCGTGGTGAGGCTGCGCTTGAACTGGCCGATCCGGGCTTTGGAAATCCCGCGCTGCGACAGGGCGATCATGCGGGCGTTGTCGGCCTGTGACTTCAAGAGGAACTCGAACTCCTCGCGGGTCAGGTCGCCCTGGGCAAGCAGATCGCCGCGCCGCTTCAGGTCTTCGGCAGAGGCTTCCAGAAAGGCTTCGACATCGCTGCGGATATCGGCGGCGGCCGATTTTAGGGTGCCGGTCGCAAGCGCCGAAAGGCCGTCTTTCACTGCATCTTCAAAGGCCTGGAAGTTGTCGGACAAGCCCATCTCAGTTCCCTCCGGCCGGGGCAGCGCAGGACCGTGCGGCCTGTTTTGCCTGTTCGGTGCAGATTAGCGTGTCGAAAGCCTGCGCAACCTCGCCCACCACCTCGTCCCGGAAGCCGCGCGAAAGGGTGCCCTGGGTTTCCCAGCGGGCAAGCGTGCCGCCCAGAAGATTGCCATCGGGATCGGTGATGAGCCGCCACTGTTCCTCGACCGCCCCGTTCCCGGGGATGCGCGAGGCGGCCAGCGCTTCAGCTGACGCCTCGGTGCTGATGCGAGCGGCTTCGTCGGCGTGGCTGGGGAACGGCTCGTTCGCCTGCTGCAACAAGGCGATGCTGTCGGCCTTGAGTTCGGTCGCGGCCTGAACCGCGGCCTCGGAATAGGGCGGCGGGGTATCGCAGGCGGCAAGGACAAGGAAAAGTGCCAGAAACGCGGGCCGGGGCCCGCAGGAAAGAAGATAGGTCATCGCAATGCTCCGTTGAAATATCTGGGGAGCATACTGGATTTTCGGCCGATCGGCAATCGCGCCTGGGGTGAGGTCAGGTTTCCCCGCCAGTTTCTGCAGACAACAGGCGGCTGACCAGTTCAAAACTGTTCCGCACCTTCATCTTGCGGATCATGTTGGCGCGGTGGACCTCGATGGTGCGGGGTGAGGAGCCCATCGCTTGGGCGATCTCTTTCGAGGTGAAGCCGTTCACAAGATAGCGTGCGACGATCCTTTCGGTCGGGGTCAACTGACCGGATGGCCCCTCGCCGTCCAGCGGGCGATAGGTCCAGACTGCCAGACGCTGCGGGTCGTCACGATCGAGCGCAGTGCCGCGCCCCTCCATCCAGACGACCTGCCCATCCTTGCGCCGCATGAAGCGTTCGTCGCGGTAGACTTCATCCATCCGCATTGCGCGGCGCGCGCGGTCGCCGATCACCTCGTAGTCGGTTTGCCCGGGGTAAAGGATGCGGATCGATTGCCCCTCCAGTTCCGCAGGGCGCCACCCGAAAACGGCCTCGACCCGCAGGCTGGCGCGCAGGATGACCCGGTCGGCCAGGATCAGCGTGGCATCGGGGGCGTGGCGAAAGGCAAGGCGTTCGGGGTCCATGGCGGCCCTATACTTATGGAGATACGTATTCTTACGGATGGCAGCGACTTATGCAATCTTTCAGGATCACCAACGACTGGCGGGCCGCCCGCCGCAGGGGAGAGCAAGATGAACAAGGTGTACCCAAGTGCTGCCGAAGCGCTGACAGGCGTGCTGCACGACAACATGCTGATTGCGGCCGGTGGTTTTGGCCTATGCGGTATTCCAGAGCTATTGATCGCGGCCATTCGCGACAGCGGGGTGAAGGGGCTGACAGTGGCCTCGAACAACGCAGGCGTGGACGGGTTCGGGTTGGGCGTCCTTTTGGAGACCCGGCAGGTGAAGAAGATGATCTCGTCCTATGTCGGCGAGAACGCGGAATTCATGCGCCAGTACCTGAGTGGCGAGCTGGAACTGGAGTTCAACCCGCAGGGGACGCTGGCCGAACGGATGCGGGCGGGGGGCGCGGGGATCCCCGGCTTTTATACCGCGACGGGTGTCGGCACGGTGATCGCCGAGGGCAAAGAACACCATGAATTCGACGGTCGCACCTATATTCTGGAACGCGGGATCGTGGCCGATCTATCAATCGTGAAGGCCTGGAAGGCGGACCCGTCGGGGAACCTTGTGTTCCGCAAGACCGCGCGGAATTTCAATGTGCCAGCAGCCACGTGCGGCAAGACCTGCGTGGTCGAGGTCGAAGAGATCGTGCCGCTGGGCTCCTTGGACCCCGACGCGATCCATCTGCCGGGGATTTACGTGCACCGCATCATCCAGGGGCAGCACGAAAAGCGGATCGAACAGCGCACAGTCCGGAAACGGGCCGAGGCATGAGCCAGGCCGACGGCACGGCCTCGCCCTATGACGGGTTGGACCCAAGGGCCTACTGGCGCCTTGGGGTGGCCGAGGCTGGTGTCTATCCGCCCCCGGACCTGTATCGGCCAAAGTTTCCGCTGACCCGGGACCTGGCGATCATGACGGCCGGAAGCTGCTTTGCCCAGCATGTTGGTGCTGCCCTGCGCAAGTCGAATTACAACGTGATCGACGAAGAGCCCGCCCCCAACGGCGTTCCGGTCGAGATTGCCCGGTCCTTCGGCTATGGCATGTATTCGGCCCGCTACGGCAACATCTACACGACGCGCCAGTTGCGGCAGTTGGTGCTGGAGGCGCAGGGCGCGTTTGTTCCGGCCGACGCGATCTGGGAAAAGGGCGACAGTTTCTTCGATGCCTTGCGCCCGGGCGTTGAACCCGAGGGGCTGCCCTCTCGCGAATTGGTGGCCGAGGCGCGGTCCTACCACCTGCGCGCGGTCGCCCGTGCCATGGCCAGGACCGATGTGCTGGTCTTCACCCTTGGTCTGACCGAGGCCTGGGAACATGTGGACAGCGGAACGGTCTATCCGACGGCGCCGGGGACAATCGCCGGAAAGATGTCTGACGCCTATCGCTTTGTGAACTTTCGTCACGCCGAGATCCGGGCAGATTTCGAAGCCGTGCGTGCAAGCTTCCGCGCCCTGAACCCCGGCGTACGGTTCCTGTTGACGGTGTCGCCCGTTCCGCTGACCGCCACGGCCAGCGGCGACCATGTCATGGCGGCCACGGTCTATTCCAAATCCGTGCTGCGCGCGGTCGCCGGGGAATTGCGGGAAGACTATGACGATGTGGACTATTTTCCGTCCTACGAGATCGTCACTGCGCCCATCTCGGCGGGCCGGATGTATGAAAAGAACTTCAGATCTGTTCGCAGCGATGCCGTTGCCAAGGTCATGTCGGTGTTCCTGTCAGCAACGGCTGCACCAGCTGCGCCCGGCCCGAAAAGCAAGTCCGAAGTGGCCATGTTTCGCGCCCGTCGCCGCGCAAAGAGGCTGGCGCAGGCCAACGCGCAGCCAACCCAGGCTGCGACGCCAGCGGACGACATCATCTGCGAAGAGCAGCTTCTGGACGCTTTCGCCAGACCATGACCCGGCTCTTGATCCTTGGAAACTCGCATACCGGGGCGTTGAGGCGCGGGGATGACGCTTTTCTGCGGGCCTATCCGGGCGTCCAGACCGGCTATTTCGCTGCGCCAGGGACCCTGTTCCTGAGAGGTCAAGTCGATGAGGCCGGGCGGTTTTCGACCCTGGCCGCGACCGAAGCCACCCGCAAGACGCTGATCGACATGAACGGGGCGCTGGACTGCGATCTGAACGACTGGGATCAGGTGCTGGTCATCGGCCATCGGCTGCGGTTCACCAGTGTTGCCGGGCTCTTGAACCGCCACGACCTCTTGGAAGGCAGCCGAACGGGCAAGGGCCAGGCGATCTCGTGGGCCTTGGTCATGGCAACAGTGCAGGCGCAGATAGAGGATTTCCTGCGCACGATCCGCGGCAAGTTTCCGGTGTCGCCCAATATCACCTTTTTCGCCGGACCTTTTGTCGCCTCAAGCATCGTGGAACGCGCGCCGTCCTACGCGCTGGCCCAGACGGTGGTCGAGCATCTGGGTCACCCTGACTTGGCCGAGATCTATGATTGGTGGGTGGATCAGTGCGAGGCGGCGGTGACTGGGGTCGGGTTCGGGTTCCTGCGCCAACCTGACAGCACGCTGGACGGGCCAGGGCTGACGCATCCGCGCTTTGCTGTTCCCAAGGCGTCGGACGGCACTCCGGCCCCTGCGCCGATCGATCACCGCCACATGAATGGCGACTTCGGCTTTGCAATCCTGTCCGCCTTTGCGCAGGCGCGCCTTGGGCTGACGCCAACCGACATGATGAACCACACAATTCAGGAGACACAACAATGACTTGGGACCGGAACGGCATGGCCGCCCGCGCGGCGCAGGAGTTGCGCGACGGGATGTATGTAAACCTTGGCATCGGCATTCCGACGCTGGTGGCGAACTACATCCCCGAGGGGGTCAACGTCACCCTGCAGTCGGAAAACGGCATGCTGGGCATGGGGCCCTTCCCTTGGGAGGGCGAGGAAGACCCCGACCTGATCAATGCAGGCAAGCAGACGATCACCGAACTGCCGCAGACCGCCTATTTCGACAGCGCCACGTCCTTCGCGATGATCCGCGGCGGCAAGATCGCGATGGCCATTCTGGGAGCGATGGAAGTAGCCGAGAATGGCGATCTGGCAAACTGGATGATCCCCGGAAAACTGGTCAAGGGCATGGGCGGGGCCATGGACCTTGTGGCGGGCGTCGGTCGCGTGGTCGTGGTGATGGACCACACTTCGAAGCACGGCGAATCGAAGGTCCTGAAGGCCTGCACCCTGCCCCTGACCGGAAAGGCCGTGGTCAACCGGATCATCACCAATCTCTGCGTGCTGGACGTGGTGCCGGGGGGCCTGAAGCTGGTGGAATGCGCGCCCGGCGTGACCGAGGCCGACGTGCGGGCGGCGACCGAGGCGACGCTTGTCTGACCATGTCGTCACCCGCGAGCATGGGGAAACCAAGGGCCGCTTCGTCATCCGCAAGGGGGGCGAGGAGGCCGAGCTGACCTATTCGATCACCACGCCCCGGCTTATCATCGCCGACCATACCGGCGTGCCGGACAGCTTTCGCGGCACGGGCGCGGGGCTGGCGCTGGTCGAGGCCTTGGTTGCTGCCGCCCGGGCGGACGGGTTCAAGGTGATGCCGCTTTGCCCCTTCGTGAACGCCACGCGCAAGAAGCATCCGGAATGGGCGGACGTCTTCGTCTGAGATCAGCCGCCGGCCGATATCACCCTGAAAACACAAGGATCTGTGACCAGAAGCGGTGGGGTCTGGCACAGGGCTTGGGCGACCTGCCAGGCCGCCAGAACCTTGGGGACATAGTCGCGCGTTTCGGCATAGGGCGGCACGCCCTGGTTTGCGCGGACCGCCCCCTCGCCCGCGTTGTAGGCGGCGAGGACCATAAGCGGGTCGTTGTCGAATTCGTCCAGCAGCCAGTCCAGATAGGCCACCCCGCCCTTGATGTTCTGCACCGGGTCGGTGGAATCAGTCACGCCGAAGCGTTCAGCCGTTGCCGGGATCAGCTGCATCAGGCCCACTGCCCCGGCATGGCTGACAGCATCCGCCTGCCCGGCGCTTTCGATGCCGATGACGGCAAGGACCAGGGCAGGAGAGACGTCGGTTCCGATCGTGGCCTTCAAGATGTCCTTGCCATAGGTGTCGGCCACATTCTGCAAGTGCTGCATCCGCGGCGCGCGGACCGAGGACCCGTCCGGCCCCTGGCTCAACGCGGCCAGCGCCAAATCGAAGCGGCCATTGATATCGCCAAGGCCGGGCGGGACAGCATCCCAGAACCAGGCATAGGACGAGTTTGGAGCGGGCCCCGGCTCGCCAGGGCCGTCGCGGTTGGCTTTATCATTGTCCGGCTTCTGTTCGGGGACATCGACGCCATCGGGATCGACCTTCGGTAGGGCGGCCAAATAGCGGGCCTGCTCTTCGGGGTCGATTTGAATGGTGATGCGCTTGCCGGGCTGCGGGTCGCCGACCTTGATGCGCTTGAAAGTGAAGTCATCGGCCATCGCCCCACAGGGCAAGGCAACGCAGAGAATCACTGCGGTCGTCCGGATCATGTTCCGCATGTGCGGGTGCCTGCTCGACTTGTTGTTTTGCCGAGAGAATCGCAGCTTACGGACGGTCCGGCCAGAACTTTTTGTGATGAATCATGGCATTTCCGCCAGATTTGACTGAAAAACCACGCCCTACCCCATCGCCCTGAAGATAGGGTTAATTTTTATATTGTTTACTATCAATAACTTAGACGGTCACCATTCGCTCTGAAAGAATTTCCGCGAAACCCCTGAAGTTGTCCAAACTCATGCCATGATTGCGGGGCCATATAGGGTCATACCGATCGGGAGGGCGAAGCTGCTGGTCCGAGACGGTTGGAATAGATGTACAACTAACGTAGCTCTGAAAGGGATCCACCATGAGCAAGTTCAATGCCTTCCTGAAAGACGAAACCGGCGCCGTGACCGTTGACTGGGTCGTTCTGACCGCTGCAATCGTTGCCCTGGGCCTGGTTGTCTTCACCTTCGTTCAGCCGGCCGTTTCGGAACTGGCTTCGGAAATCGGCGACGAAATCCGTGAAGCCGGCGACGACATGCAGGACGCTGACCCGACCCCCTGATCTGGGGCTCGGTCGTCTAGACCAGCTTGGGGATAGGCCGTACTTCGCTTGAAGTGCGGCCTTTTCCATTGCCGGTGGCAGGCGGCCCTTGCAAAGCCGACCGGACCAGCCGACACGTCAAGCGATAGCGCTGTCAGAGAAGACAATGACTTTCGATTGTATGCATATTCGCCCAATCACGGCTAAAGTTTCGCCGCATTCCAAAGTCAGATTGAACTCAAGATTAACGATCAAGCGATCATGCGATGGAGAGCGGCGATGCGCCACTTCCGTGAGTTTCTCGGGGACGAGACTGGTGCTGTAACGGTTGACTGGGTTGTGATTACGGCTGCGATCGCCATCTTCGGCGTCATCGCCCTGTTCTTCCTGCAGCCGGCAATGTCGGAACTCGCCAGCGAAATTGGCGACGAGATCCGCGAGGCCGGTGACGACATGCAGGACGCCGATCCTACCCCTTAAGGCCGGGGTCGTTCGTCGGAATAGGGACGGAAGCGACCACATCCCCAACAGGATGTGGTGCTTTCGTTTTGAGGCAGACCCGGCGAAGCCGTCTTCAACACATGTGCGGCGCTGGCTTCAAATCAAGTTCGGCGCTGGTTGGACGCGACCACCTCGACCGGCAGTGTTGCGCATTTGGCGTCAAAAACGCCCCAGCACGGTTAAAGTTTCGCCGCATTCAATCGACATCCTCGAACTCGTGGAAATCAACTACCGATCAGGACGCGGGAGTGCGGAGATGGTCTGCAGCAAAAGAACCTTGGGGAGGGCATCTGTTGCTGCGGCAGCCGAGATGCCAATGCTTGCGTCTTCGGTGCCATCGCCAGGTTCCTGATCGAACTCGCCGTCGGCAAAGTGACAGTCCGGCACCGGGTGCCTGCAAATGGGACAAGGCCCGGTCTGACAGCTGTCACAAGTTGATGATGTGTTGGGGGAGTCCGGTCATCTGCTTGATGGGGCACCCTATGTTCTTTAGAAGTGTCAAAAGTTCCGGGCCTTCGGGCGACAGCGTAGGGATAGAACATGAGAGCGATATTTGGATTGGTCCTCCTCGTCGGCCTCGTGCTGGCCGGTGGGGCGGTCTACATGATCCAGGGCTACATCGCCCAAACCGAACAGGCCCTTCAGCGGGAACGCGAGTTCAACGCAAAGGCCGGCAAGCTGGTAGAGGTCTATGTCTTCAAGAAAGCGCTCAAGTACGGTGAGACGCTGGATAAGGAAGACGTGCAGCTGATCTACTGGCCGGAAAGCGCGCTACCAAAGACGATCTTCCGCGAGGAAGCCGAGCTGTTCCCCGAAAACGCCAAGGGGCCGCGCTATGTCATGCGCGCGACCGAGGCGTTTGAACCGGTTCTGGCCAGCCGCGTCACCGAACCGGGCGAGCTGGCAGGCCTGACCGCCAAGCTGCAGCCGGGGATGCGCGCCTTTGCGATCCAGGTGAACGTGGCCTCGGGCGTGTCGGGGTTCGTCCAGCCGGACGACTTCATCGACATCTACTGGACTGGCAATACCAGCACCAGCGATGGCGAAATCACCCGGTTGATTGAAAGCTCGGTCCAGATCATCGCGGTGGACAATGCCTTCAACGAAGGACAGGTCAGTTCCTCCTCCAATGCCCGGACTGTTACCGTTGCGGCAACACCGGAGCAGGTCGCCAGGCTGACCCAGGCGCAATCTTCGGGCCGTCTGACGATGTCACTGGTGGGCGACTCGACCGAGGTCGTATCCGAGCGGATTGAGATCGACACGAACACCATGCTGGGTATCGAACAGGAAGAAGTCGTGGCCGCGCCCGAGCCCGAACGGGTTTGCTATGCCAAGCAGCGCAAGGGCGGCGAACTGGTCGACACCGACATCGTCATCCCCTGCACCGACTGACAACATTCTGAAAAAGATCGGAACTTCCGGGAGGGGCGCGGCCACACAATATGGGGCCGCGCCCCTTCTCTTTCCCAACTTGTTGCGACGTGTTGCACGTTATCCACATCAAGAAAACCTTACAACCAGTTGATTCTTGCAATAAAAGCCCGTCTCCGGCATCGTGCTCGTGTTAAGGGCAGCTAAGACCCTACAGAGGCGTGGTCGAAAGGGCAGATCACATGAACATGAAACGACTTCTTATTGCGGGTTACCTCGGTGCGATGTTTGCATCGACGGCACTGACGCCGGTTTCCGCTGAAGTCCTGCGCGTCATGCAGGGCCAGGCTTCCGGCGCTCTCAACGTTCCGATGAACCGGGCCGTTGTTGTGGAAAGCGATGTTCCGTTCGCGGAACTGTCGATTGCGAACCCGGGCATCGCCGATATCCAGGCGCTGACCGACCGTTCCATTTACGTCCTTGGCAAGGCACCTGGGCGTACAACGCTCACGCTATTGACGCCAGATGGGCAACTAATCTCGAACGTCGACGTGCATGTCACGCCCGATGTGGCAGAGTTCAAGGAGCGTCTGCAGCAGATCCTTCCGGGCGAACATATCGAAGTTCGCACTGCGAACGACGGCATCGTGCTGTCGGGCGTCGTCTCGTCCACGGCGAAACTGGACCGTGCGCTGGATCTGGCAAACCGCTATGCCCCCGACCGGGTGTCGAACCTGATGGTGGTGGGCGGAACGCAGCAGGTGATGCTGAAGGTGCGCTTTGCGGAAGTAAACCGCGCCGTGTCGAAGTCGCTGTCCGGCTCGTTTGGTTTCAACACTCCCGGCACCTCGCGCTACGGTGCAGGTATAGGTGGCAACATCGACGGCATCAACAACGTGCTCTCCAATACGGCAGTTACGACCGATGCGACGGGCGTGATCGGCGCAGGGTTCAACATCGGCGGTGTCGAAGCTGCAGTGCTGCTTGAAGCGCTGGAATCGAAAGGGATGGTGCGGACACTGGCCGAACCGAACTTGACTGCGCTATCGGGTCAGGAAGCCCGCTTCCTTGCCGGTGGCGAATTCCCCGTTCCGGGCGAATCGGATGGCGGTGGCATCACCATCGAATTCAAGCCTTTCGGTGTGGAACTGATCTTCACCCCGGTGGTGGTCGATGGCGACATCATCAACCTCACCATCGACGCCGCAGTGTCGTCCATCGACACGGCGAACGGGATCACGATCAACGATGTCAGCATCAGCGCTTTCAAGCGCCGTCAGACCTCGACGACCGTGGAAATGCGCGATGGCGAAAGCTTTGCCATCTCGGGCCTGTTGCAGGACGACTTCAACGACGTTGCGGCGCAGGTGCCGTGGGTCGGTGATATCCCGATCCTGGGAGCGCTGTTCC
Organism: Tabrizicola sp.; assembly: GCA_025458105.1. GTDB lineage: Bacteria > Pseudomonadota > Alphaproteobacteria > Rhodobacterales > Rhodobacteraceae > Tabrizicola. The sequence continues at coordinate 35,868 of JALOTD010000002.1, forward strand.
GCAGCTCGGAATACCAGCGCAGCCAGACCGAGCTTGTGGTCATCGTCACTCCGCATCTGGTGACGCCGGTCGCAGGCGAAGCCCTGGCGCTGCCGACCGATCGTGTCCGCATTCCGACCGAGCGTGAGCTCTTCCTCTTCGGCGACGTCGCGACTGGCCCGAAGAGTGGCGCTGCGGGCGAAGTGGCTCGGCAGGACTTCTCGACCTCTTACGGCTATGTGATGGAGTAAGAAGATGACCGGTATGCTTTCAAAGCTGCTTGCGACTTCCGCGCTCCTGGCACTGGTGGCCTGTGGCGAGACCTCGACAAGCTGGGACCGCGAAGTGGGTTCGGAAGTGGACAAGGGCCAGTTCGGCAATGCCACGATGAACAACACCCTGGTTCAGTCAGGCGAGCTGGATTACACGATTGCCCTGGCCGAGCGTTTCGCGGCCGAGGTTCCGGACACGATCACCTTCGAGTTCGACAGCGCCGTGCTGACCCCGGAAGCGCAGGACATCCTGCGGAAACAGGCGAACTTCATCAAGCAGTTCCCTGAAGTGCGCTTCAAGGTCTTCGGCCATACCGACCTGGTCGGTTCGGCCGGCTACAACCAGCGGCTCGGCCTGCGCCGCGCCCAGGCGGCTGTGGCCTTCCTGACCTCGATGGGCATCTCGAAGTCACGGCTTGAGGCCGTGGTCAGCTTCGGCAAGACGCGCCCGCTGATCCAGACCGACCAGCCGGAAGAGCGCAACCGTCGTACGGTGACCGAAGTCTCTGGCTTCGTGAAGTCGCATCCGCTGGTACTGAACGGCAAATACGCCGCAATCATCTGGCGCGAATACGTGGACAGCGCGGTTCGTCAGAGCGAAGGCACCGACACCTCGGTGGCCGAGGGCGGCGGCTGATACCGCTGCGAGACCAACGGAAGGCCGGGCAAAGTGCCCGGCCTTTTCGTTTCCAAATCGTGGTGAAATCCCAGAAACACGCAGTTTTAGCCCAATTATCGCCACCATTCCTTCCCAAGGTCGCCAAGTAACGTGAGGTGCGGGGCTACTGCTGGTCAGCCGGTTGAATTGGTGTGATGTTATGCGATAATCGCACGCTGGCTCAGCCACTTAGTGCCTTCCCCGCCCGAAAGGATGTGACGCGAGATGAGTAGCAAACCCACGGTTCAGAGCGATCCGGCGCCGATCCTCGCCTGTACGATTTCCCGGGACGTCCAGCGATTCGATCTCTTGATCGACGATATGGAACAAGAGCTTGGCGAGGCCTGGGGTGACCTTAACTTCGAAGATGCGCTCATCTTCCTCAAGCAGCCTGACAGCACGGGCATGCAGTTCGTCGCCATCGCCGTTGACAGCGAGGACGAGTCCGAACTGTCGAAAATGAACGACGTGATCAAGGCAGCCAAGGCCAAGAAGATCAAGGTTCTTCTGATCGCGAACCAGGTCAGCCCGTCCGTCCTGCACCAGATGCTGAAGCTGGGTGCGGATGATTTCGTGCCCTACCCTCTCCCTGAAGGCGCGTTGCACGAATCCATCGAACGCATGCGCAAGCCTGCGCCGGTTCTGCCTGAGGGGTACGATCCGGAAACCGGCACCTTCACCGGCGTCATGCGTCCCAAGGGTGACCGAAACGGGGTGATTCTGCCGGTCCACGGCATGGCGGGTGGCGTTGGTGCTTCGACCTTTGCGGCCAACCTTGCCTGGGAACTTTGCCTCATTCCGGACAGCGAAGGCACCAAGGTCTGCATCATCGACCTTGACCTGCAGTATGGGTCGATCGCGACCTATCTGGACCTGCCGCGCAAGGAAGCGGTTCTGGAGGTGCTGACGGACACGGCGGCTGTGGACAGCGACAGCCTGATCAAATCGATGCTTACCTTCAACGATAAGCTGCACGTCTTCACCGCACCAGCCGACATGCTGCCGCTCGAGATGGTCACGGCCGAGGATATCGGTCGCATACTGGACATGGCTCAGGCCAACTTCGACTTCGTGATCGTGGACATGCCCTCGACCGTTGTTGCCTGGACCGAGGCTGTCCTGCAGCGCGCGCACGTCTATTTCGCGCTTCTGGAACTTGACCTGCGGTCGGCCCAGAACATCCTGCGCTTTATCCGGGCACTGAAGGCCGAGGCGCTGCCGCACGACAAGGTGCGCTATGTGCTTAACCGCGCCCCCAAGTTCACCGACTTGTCAGCCAAGGCCCGGGTCAAGCGGATGGCCGAAAGCCTGGACATCGACATCGAGGTGCAGCTGCCCGACGGCGGCGAACAGGTGACGCAAGCGAACGACCACGGCCTGCCAATTGCCGAAAACGCCAACAAGAATCCGCTGCGCAAGGAACTGCAAAAGCTCGCCAAGTCCTTGTACGACATTAACAAATCTGCCGAGGTCGCCAAGGCCTGATCCATAGGGGATTGAAACGTGTTTAGCCGCTTCTCGAAGACGCCCGCCTCGCCCCGTCCTGGTACCCCTGGTGCCCCGACAGCAGCAGCTACCGCTCCGGGCGCTGCGCCCAGGGTCACCGCCGCGCAGGTGCCACAGAAACCTTCGGCCGAGGCCTTGGCCGCCGACCGGGACAAGAAGCGCAAGGAACGTCTGACGGAACTGAAGGTTTCGATTCACCGGCGCCTGCTGGAAGACCTGAACCTTTCGGCCCTGGAATCGGCGACGGAACAAAGCCTGAAGCAGGAAATCGCCTCGCTGGCGTCGGAAGCCCTGGACGAGATGTCGGTCGCCCTGAACAAGGAGGACCGCCTGGCGCTGAACCAGGAACTTTACGACGAGGTCATGGGCCTTGGGCCACTGGAGCCGCTGCTAAAGGACGAGACGATCAACGATATTCTGGTGAACGGGCCGAAGCGCATCTTCGTCGAACGCGCAGGCAAGCTGGAACTGTCGGATGTGACCTTCCGCGACGAACGCCACCTTCTGCGGATCATCGACAAGATCGTGTCCGCTGTGGGCCGCCGCGTCGATGAACAGAACCCCTATTGCGACGCCCGTCTGCAGGACGGCAGCCGTTTCAACTGCATGATCCCGCCGATTGCGGTGGACGGCTCGCTGGTCTCGATCCGGAAATTCAAAAAGGACAAGCTGAAGATCCAGGACCTGGTGAACTTCGGCGCCTTTACCGAGGAGATGGCCGCCTATTTGCAGGCCGCCGTCAGCTGCCGCCTGAACATCATCGTCTCGGGCGGTACCGGTTCTGGTAAGACGACGACGCTGAATGCGCTGTCTTCCTTCATCGATAACCACGAGCGGGTGCTGACGATCGAAGACACGGCCGAACTTCAGCTGCAGCAGATCCATGTGGGCCGGATGGAAAGCCGCCCAGCCAACGTCGAAGGCAAGGGCGCCGTCACCCAGCGCGACTGTTTGCGCAACGCGCTGCGTATGCGCCCCGACCGCATCATCGTGGGGGAAACCCGGGGTGAAGAGGTCATCGACATGCTGCAGGCGATGAACACCGGTCACGATGGCTCGATGACCACGATCCACGCGAACAACCCGCGCGACGCAATCAGCCGTCTGGAAAACATGGTTGCCCTTGCCGGGATCGAGATGCCGCTGAAAGCGATGCGCAGCCAGATCGCATCGGCTGTGAATCTGATCGTGCAGGCCAGCCGTCTGCAGGACGGGACGCGCCGCATGACCTCGATCACCGAGATCACCGGCATGGAAGGCGAAGTCATCTCGATGCAGGAAGTCTTCCGCTTTGAACGCCTGGGGATCGAGCCAAACGGTCGTATCATCGGCCGGTTCAACGCCACCGGCATCCGGTCGTCCTATTCCGACCGCTTCCGTCAGTGGGGCTTTGACCTGCCCGCGTCGATCTACGAACCGATCGTCTGAGGTCCGACATGATCAGCACAGCCCCCATTATCTACATCCTGATCTTCGTCGCGGTCGTCGTGATCGTCGAAGGCATCTATCTGACAGTCTTCGGAAAATCGATCAGCCTGAACAACCGCCTCAGCCGCCGTCTGACGCTTCTGGAGAAGAACGCAAACCGCGAACAGGTTCTGGAGCAACTCCGCAAGGAGATGAACCAGCATCTGAATTCCAAGAACATCCCGCTCTATTCGGTGCTGGCGAAAAAAGCGCAGCGGGCGAACATTGCCTTCTCGCCCAAGCAGCTGATCGGAATCATGGGGATCGTGTCGGTTCTGGCCTTCCTTATGCTGACGGTGATGACCAGCGCCGCCTTGTCGGTGAGGATCATCCTGGGCATCGTGATGGGGATCGGTGGCGTCTATCACTGGGTCCATCGGAAGGAAAAGAAGCGGATTATGCTTCTGGAAGAGCAGTTGCCGGATTCGATTGAACTGATGGTCCGCAGCTTGCGCGTCGGTCACCCCTTCTCGACCGCGATCGGGATCGTCGCCAAGGAAATTCCGGATCCACTGGGAACGGAGTTTGGCGTCATCGCGGACGAGGCCGCCTATGGTCGGGATATTCCGGAATCCTTGAAAGCCTTCGCCGAACGCATGGACAGCCAGGACTTGCGATTCCTTGCTGTCGCGGTTGCGATCCAGCAGCAATCTGGTGGCAACCTTGCGGAAATCCTGGAAGGTCTGGCGCGCGTGGTACGGGCACGGTTCAAGCTGTTCCGCCGCGTGAAGGCAATCACGGCCGAAGCCAAATGGTCGGGCATGTTCCTGTCCGGCTTCCCGATCTTCGCGCTTCTGATGATCCTTGTCATCAAGCCGGATTACTATGACGGCGTGCGCGATACGCCAGCCTTCATCCCGGCGGCGCTGTTTGTCGTCGTCTTCCTGACCATCAACATCATCTTCATGAAGGTGATGACCAACATCAAGGTGTGAGGTCGACATGAACCCGTTCTCCAGTATCAACGCCTGGCTGACCGAAGTTCTGGGGCCGCTTGGTCCTTTGATGGCCGTAGGCTTCCTGGGTGTTCTGCTGATCCTCGTGGCTATTCCCACGGTGATGAAAAGACAGCGCGACCGCTTCCGCGAGCTGCGGCAGGACAATCCGGACAGTGGGGTGCCCGACAAGAAGCGTGCCCTTCGCCGGACCGAAAAGGTCGACAAGCTTGAGAAGTTTGCAAAATTCCTTGAACCCCAGCAAAAGGAAGAGCTCTCCGCTGCAAAGCTGCGGATGCTGCGCGCGGGCTATACGTCGAAGAACGCCGTCCGCATGTACCATGCGATGCAGTTTATCCTTGGTATCACCTTCCTTGTCATCGGATTGATCATCGCGCTGGTGAAATCGGTCAACGGTGAGCTGACCACCAATTCGATCGTGTTGTGGACGGTCTTTCCCTGCGCACTGGGCTATTTCATCCCGAAATACTGGGTCGAGAAGCGGGTCGAAAAGCGCCAGACCGAGATCATCCAGGGCTTCCCTGATGCGCTTGACCTGATGCTTGTCTGCGTCGAGGCCGGCCAGTCACTCGACCAGTCGATCATCCGGGTGGGCAAGGAAAGCCGGGCCGGCTATCCAGCGCTGGCCGACGAGTTCGACATGGTCGCGCAAGAGGTCAAGGCCGGCAAGGAACGGATCACCGTTCTGAAGGATATGGCAGAGCGCGTTGGGGTGCCGGACGTCGCCTCGTTCGTGACGACCCTGGTTCAATCTGCCACATTCGGGACGTCGGTTGCCGACGCCTTGCGTGTCTATTCTGCCGATATGCGCGACAAACGGATCATGCGGGCGGAAGAAAAAGCAAACATGTTGCCGACAAAGCTGACCCTTGGCACTATGTTGTTCACAGTTCCGCCACTGCTCGTCATCCTGATTGGGCCTTCAATCTTCGGCATCGCCACGATGCTGGGGAACCTGACCCCAGGGGGCTGAGCAGCACAGAAGCGGCAGACAAGAGGGCACGTGGTCGGCAGGGTTTTGGCACTGGCAGTCTTATCCGTGGCGGTTGCAGGTTGTACGCCCGGGGCAGGAGTTTCGCGAAACGCTCCCTTTGGCGTCGATGCCAGGGGCGATGCGGTTGACGGTCTGATCGTCGGGCACCGCCTGATGGCGTCGGGCGAGTACGAACTAGCGCTCAGGGCCTACTATCGCGCCGCGGCCGAACACGGGGTCAATGTCGATACTCTGTCCGCGATCGGTTCGGCCAATCTGGCGCTGGGTCGACTGGGACAGGCCGAACAGATCCTGCGCCGCGCGCTGGAGGAAGACCCGACCTTTGTTCCGGCGATCAACAACCTTGGCGTGGTCCTGATGGAGCGCGGCAAGATTGGCGAGGCGCGGGTCATCTTTCAGCAGGCTTTCGCCCAGGATAGTGGCGAATCGGACTCGATCCGCGAAAATCTAAAGCTCGCTATCGCCCGCAGCGAGGCGAGCGTGTATGATCCCACACAAGAAACAGAGGGCGGGTTCCGCCTGGTGCGCCAAGAAAAGGGCAAATACGTCCTTCTTACGGAGCTCTAGGAACGGAACCCCGGGCAGTCAGAAAAAAGGACGCGAAAGATGCGCCACACTGGTCTTGTTGCGCTGTGCCTTGGCAGCACGGTATTTTTGTCGGCCTGTCAGAAGAATTCGGACGCACAGGTCGAGCGGGCGTTGAAGGACATCAACGTTATCGACGAATCCAACTTGAACGATGTCATGCTGACTGTCGGCGACCCGAACGAGGCCGTGGCCTACTTCACCAAGGCGCTGCAGCAGAACCCCGAGCGGGTCGACCTGATGCGTGGCCTTGCCAAGTCGCTGGTACGCGCGCAGAAGCCGACCGAGGCAGCCGCTGTCTGGCGGCAGGCCGCCGATCACCCCGAAGGCACTTCAGAAGATCGCGTTATGCTGGCAGATGCGCTGATCCGGTCCAACCAGTGGGATGAGGCAAGGGCGCAGCTGAACCAGATCCCGCCGACCCACGAAAGCTTTGACCGTTACCGCCTTGAGGCGATGGTGGCAGACGCGGACAAAAACTGGAAGAAAGCCGACAGCTTCTATGAAATTGCTGCCGGCCTTACGACCAAGCCAGCGGGCGTTCTGAACAACTGGGGCTTTTCGAAGCTGACGCGCGGCGACAGTGCCGGGGCCGAGAAGCTGTTTTCAGAGGCGCTGACCTATGATCCGAACCTGTTCACAACCAAGAACAACCTGGTTCTCGCCCGCGCAGCGCAGCGCAAGTATGATTTGCCAGTCGTGCGAATGACGCAAACCGAACGGGCAGAGCTTCTGTATTCGATGGCGCTTGCCGCGATCAAGCAAGGCGATGTCTCGGTGGGCAAGAGCCTTTTGCAACAGGCGATCGACACTCATCCGCAGCATTTCGAGGCCGCCGTACGCAGCCTGGAAGCGCTGGACGCGAACGTGCAGACGTGATGATTACATCGACCGGCGCACTGATCCTGCTGGTTCCCGTGCTGCCCATCGCAATCTGGGCAGCCGTCAGCGACATGCAGCGAATGAAAATTCCGAACAAGTCAGTGCTCGCCATGGCCGCCGTCTGGCCGCTTTTGGGCTGGCTGGCGGTCCCGACCTGGGGTGCCTGGTTCTGGGGGTTTGCCATCATGGCGATCGCCCTTGTCGCCTTGTATCTTTTGTACACGACGGGAACTTTCGGGGCCGGCGACGCGAAATATGGCGCGGCGATTTCCGGGATCTTTGTCGGCACTCCGCTGACCACGCTGTTGTTCCTGATCCCCGCGTGCATGATCGGTGCGCTGATCCTCCACCGTATTGCCAGGGGAATTCCCGCTGTGCGGAGCCGCACACCCGAGTGGCTGAGCTGGGAGAAGAAGGGCTATTTCCCCTTCGGCCTTGCACTTTCAGCGATGGTGGTCTTCTATCTTATTGCCGCCATCTAGCCGCAAGTCTGACACAAGTCGCGTTTACGACTCAAATCGAAGCGTACCGCTACGATTGTTCACGGAGCTTGTAGAATGAACGTTGAAGCCCCGGTCAACGGCGTCCAGGCGCCGCCCTCGCCCCGTTCGCTGGCCGACACCGGCCTGTCCACCGTGATGATGCGGGACATCCTCTTGAAGACGATGTTCCGCACCAACCAGGATCAGGTCACGTCGCTGTCCAAGCTGATCTGCCTTCCGGTCACACTGACCCAGGAACTGGTTGACCTTGCCCGCACGCAGAAGCTGATCACCGCGACCGGCACGATGCACGCGACAGCTGGCAGCGAGATGGGCTATGAACTGACCGATGCCGGCAAGGCGCGCGCGCTGGATGCGCTTTCGCAGTCTGAATACTATGGCGCGATGCCGGTGCCGCTGGATCAGTATACCGTGCAGATCAAGCGCCAGTCCGTGCGCGACATCCGGCTGAACCGCGAACAGCTTTTGTCCGGCATGGGCCATCTGATCCTGCCGCCAGATCTGATCGACAACCTCGGCCCGGCCGTGACATCGGGGCGATCGATCCTGCTGTACGGCCCGCCCGGCAACGGCAAATCCTCGATCTCGCACGGCATTCGGGCGGCCCTTGGCGACAAAGTCTATGTGCCGCGCTCGATCGAGTATTCAGGGCAGATCATCAGCGTCTATGACCCGATCGTGCATTCGGCGGCAGAGGCAGCGGTCGATGACCCGAATTCCTTGCGGCGGACATCAAACCGCTTCGACAACCGCTATGTCTACTGCGAACGCCCCAGCGTAATCACCGGTGGTGAACTGTCGCTGGACATGCTGGATCTCAATTACAACCCCACCGCGCGCACCTACCAGGCGCCGCTGCAGCTGAAGGCGACCGGTGGCATCTTCATCATCGACGACCTTGGCCGCCAACAGGAACCGCCGCAAAAGATCGTCAACCGCTGGATCGTGCCGCTCGAGGAATCTCGCGACATCCTGGCGCTGCAATCTGGCGAGAAATTCACCGTGCCCTTTGACACGCTGGTCATCTTCTCGACCAACTTCCACCCAAACCAGATCTTCGACGGCGCAGCCCTGCGGCGGATCTTCTTCAAAATCAAGATTGACGGACCGAGCCAGGAGAACTTCCTGAAGATCTTCGCCATGGTCGCGCGCAAGAAGAAGATGCCGCTGGACGAAACCGCGCTGATGCATCTGATGAAGGTCAAGTTCCCGACGATCCAGAACAACTACGCGAACTATCAGCCGGTCTTCCTGATCGACCAGATGATCGCGGTGTGCGAATTCGAGAACATTCCCTACCAGATGACGCCCGAACTCATCGACCGCGCCTGGGGCAACATGTTCGTCCGCCAGGAAGAGATCGCGCACTGATCGAGAAGGCCCGCAGTCTTCGGGTACGGAATTCTTCACAAGTCCTATTCAAGAGCTTCTTGGGGCGTCATGCGAAAATCGTGACGCCCCGTTCCGTTACGACCGCATCCAGGCGTTGGTCGAACGGATCAATCGGTACCTCGTCCACCTCTTGCGCCGCAAAGGCAAACCCAACCGCCATGACCGAGCCCTGCGACCGCAAGCCCTGCAGTGTCCGGTCGTAGAACCCGCCGCCATAGCCCAGCCGATAGCCCCGCCGGTCCCAGGCAAGCATCGGCACGATCAGCACTTCTGGCTCGACCCAAGCGCCCTCTTCAGGGATCCAAGCCTTGAAGGTCCCCTCGATCATCCTGCAGCCCGGAGACCACTCTCGGAATCGCAAGGGCTGCCCCTTGCCGATGATTACCGGAACCCCCACTGGCCCCTGATGTGCGGCCATCGCGGGCAAGGGGTCAATCTCGGTGCGCATCGGCATGTAGCCTGAAAGCACCGTTCCCGCCTGCCCCGCGAGGTAGTCTGCCAGAATCTCTGCCGCCTGACCCTGGCCCGCCGCAAAAGCCTCTGCCCGGCGCTGAAAAGCTTCAGCCCGCGCCTGAGCCTTGATTTCGTTCATGTCAGCATCACCGTAGCAAGTCCCAGAAACGCCAGAAATCCAACCACATCCGTCAACGTGATCACGAAAGTACCTGACGAGAGTGCCGGATCGAAGCCCAGGCGGTTGAGCAGAAGCGGCACCATGACGCCCGCCAGCGCCGCAACGACCAAGGTGATCACCAAGGCCAGCGCAATTACCGCCCCGATCATCGGCGCGCCGAACAGACCCCACGCCGCCCCGCCCATGACCGCCGCGAAGACGAGCCCGTTGATCAGCCCGACCGCCAGCTCACGACCGACGACCCGCCCTGCATTCGACCCTGTCAGATCCCGTGTAGCCAAGGCACGGACGGCCACTGTCAGCGACTGGGTCGCGGCATTTCCCCCCATCGAGGCCACGACAGGCATCAGGGCCGCGAGGACCACGATCTTTGCAATGACCGCCTCGAATTGGGCAATCACAAGCGCCGCAATATTCGCCGTCACCAGCGCCACAATCAGCCAGGGAAGGCGCAACTTGACCGTCTCCCAGACCCCGTCTGTGATCGCGCTTTCTTCGTCCACCCCGGCCAGAAGCAGCATGTCCTCGCCATGCTCTTCGCTTAGGACCGTCATCGCATCATCTATTGTGATCACACCAACCAGCCGCCCGCCCCCATCCACCACCGGGCAGGAAATCAGGTGATACTGATTGAAAACATAGGCGACATTGTCCTCGGCATCCGTCGCTGCGATGGTGCGGAAGCTGTCCTCGGTGATCGCTTTCAGTGCCACGTCCCGGCCAGAGGACAGCACCCGTCCAAGCGTCACATAGCCAACGGGAACCATCCGCGGATCAACCAGGATCACATGGTAGAACTGGTCCGGAAGGGTTGTTGATTTTCTCAGAAAATCAATAGCTTCTCCGACGGTCCAGTGATCTGGCGCAACCACGGTTTCGCGCTGCATCAAGCGCCCGGCGGAGCCTTCGGGATAGGCCATCGCCTGCTCGACCGCGACCCGGTCGGCGGCTGCCAGAGCGTCCAGGACTATGTCTTTTTGCGGACCCTCGAGGTCTTCCAGCAGATCGACCACATCGTCGGTCTCTAGATCGCGGACCGCCCCGACAAGCACCTCACGAGGGAGCGCCTCGACCACCTCTTCCCGGATGCCTTCCGAGATTTCCGACAGGATCTCGCCATCGATCTCATGCGACCACAGACGCAAAAGCGCCCGCCGATCACCCGGGCCGATCTGTTCCAGAAGATCGGCTATATCGGCGGCATGCAGAGGCTCCAACAGGCTGTCGACCGCTCCCCGATCTCCCGCCACGACCGCTGCCAGGACCGCGTCGACCCGATCCTGGTCCAGCACTTCGTCAACGGTCTGGGCCAGATCGTCTGCCATGCGTCCCCCTGAGATTGCCGCGACCTTAGCGAAAACTGTTTCTGCGAAACAGGTGTGGCAGACAAATTTACCCTGGTCCGGAATGGACGTAGTCTGACGGCCAGACGGGGGAATGATGATGACCGATCTGCTTCTGGGCCAAGTGATCCGCTATGCGGGCGATCCATTCACGGACGGCCCCTCTGCGGTGCAGGTCGTGACGCAAGGCGCTATTGCCATCGAGGCAGGTCGCATCGCCGCCATGGGTGAGGCGACCGATCTGCGGACCCGCTTCCCGCAGGCCCGTATCCATGACCACGGAACGCACCTGATATCGCCCGGCTTTATCGATGCCCATGTGCACTATCCCCAGACCGCGATCATCGCGAGTTGGGGGAAACGGCTGATCGACTGGCTGAACACCTACACCTTCCCTGAGGAAATGCGCTTTGCCGATCCGGCTTACGCAGAGGCAATCGCGAACCGCTACCTCGACCTTGTCCTGGCGCGTGGCACGACCACCGTCTGCAGCTACGCCACGATCCACCCCACCAGCGTCGACGCCATCTTCACCGCCGCCCAAGCGCGCGGGATGCGCCTTTTCGCCGGCAAAACCTGCATGGATCGCAACGCACCCGAGGGGCTACTGGACACCGCCCAATCCGCCTACGACGACTCGAAGCGCCTGCTAGAGAAATGGCACGGAAAGGACCGACTGTCCTACGTCATCACCCCGCGCTTTTCGCCCACCTCCACGCCCGAGCAACTGGCCGCCCTGGGGACCCTTTGGCGCGAATACCCCGACTGCCTGATGCAGACCCACCTGTCCGAACAGACAGATGAGATCGCCTGGGTCCAGTCGCTTTCCCCCCAGTCCCGCGACTACCTCGACACCTATGAGGCGCAAGGGTTGCTCCGCGAAGGCGCGCTTTACGGCCACGCGATCCACCTGACCGACCGCGAAAAGGCACGCCTGATCGAGGCCGGGGCTTCGCTCGCCCATTGCCCGACCTCGAACACCTTCATCGGCTCGGGTCTTTTCGACATGTCTCTCGCCCAGCACTTGCGCGTGGGCCTTGCCACCGACACCGGCGGCGGGTCCAGCTTTTCGATGCTACGTACCATGGCTGCAGCTTATGAAGTGGCGCAACTTCGGGGCCAGTCGCTGCATCCGTCGCAACTTTGGTGGCTAGCCACTCAAGGCTCTGCCCGGGCGCTGCGGGCCGAGGACAAGATTGGCAATCTCGCCCCCGGGATGGAGGCCGACATCGTGGTGATCGACCTCGGCTCTACCCCCGCCATCGAACAGGCGACGCGGCGGGCAGAGGACCTTTGGCAACAGCTTTTCCCGACGATCATGATGGGCGACGACCGGGCCGTGGCAGAGGTCTGGGTCGCGGGAAGCCGCGTTACCCCCTAGATTTTTCGAAGAAGAGTCGTTCCTGCATCGGCGCGCACTCCGCGAAACCCCGACGGCATCGCTACTCTGCCAGTTCCCAACCATCCGGATAGAAGTCGTGCTTGAGCGCGATTTCCGTGGCGGCATGTTCACGCTCCCAAATCGCCTCGGGTGTGATCGGCATCGGCCCGAAAGAGGCAATCAGAGTCTCGCCATCGCTCAGCCGCCGCGTCCCGAAACCCGCCAGTCGCAACGCGCGTTCGAAGGCGGGCCAACTTGCGTCAAGCTCTTCGATGAAGAACGCGAATTCTACCACCGCCGTCTTGGGTAGGCTTACACCCTTCGACTGGCGAAAGGTCTGGAACGTGTCGCGCCGCTGGGCGGCATAATCATGGGACATCGGTGGCCTCCTGAGAGGCTGGTTTACCCTACTCGGTCCGAGTGCAGAAGCCCCGGTCGAAGGCCGCGCCAAAGGTCCATTCGGATGCATTCAGCGCCTCGAACCCGACCGGCTCCAGCTGCCGCTCTTGGCCGTTGTCGATCGACACCATGTTCCACAGATCGACGTCACATTCGTAGGTGAACGGCTCGCCGCCCGGATTGTAGAATTTCGACAGGTGATAGTAACCGGTCACGGTGTACTGGTTGTCGATCCGCTGGATTTGCGTGACCGACCGCCCCTCGGCCTCTTCGTCGGCGAATTCTACGACGATTTGCAGCGTGCTGCCGTTCGGGCCGTCGAACACCTCCAGCACCTGCTTGGTGGCAAAGGCACCCAGCTCGATCTGGCTGTTGTTGAACTCCGGGTCGCCTTGCGTGCCGGGCGCACCGTCATTGCCGTTCCAGATCATCAGGCCCAGCCGGTCCTTGTTCTGCACAAGCTGCGCGGTGAAGTAGAACCCCTGATTGGAAGATCCGGCCCAGTTGCCGCTGGCTTCCGAGACAACTGTCTGCGCAGCAGCGGGGAAAGATAGGGCGAGAGAGACAAGGGCGGCGAGGCTACGCATGGGGGCTCCGGATGCAGTGTTGAGGCGGACCATGACGCCGATGCGCGTCGGGGAAAAGGGCCGGAATTCGCTACCTGGCAAGGGCTTGGGCAAGTTGGCGCTGCTTCTGCAAGAGACGGGGCATGTCGAGCGTTGCAAGTTGGCCGCTACGCACAACCTGCCGGCCCTCGACTATCAGATCCCTCACCCGCGTCGGGCCGCACAGGACAAGGGCAGCGACCGGGTCCCATGACCCTGCGGCTTCGATCCCGCTCATGTCCCATATGGCTATGTCCGCCCGCTTGCCAATCTCGATCGCCCCCAGATCAGTCCGTCCCAGAACCCTTGCGCCGCCAAGCGTTGCGATTTCAAGGACCTCGCGCGCACTCATTGCGTCAGCCCCGCGCGCCACCCTTTGCAAGAGCATGGCCATCCGGGCCTCGGCGATCAGGTTGCTGGCATCGCTTGAGGCGGAACCGTCGACGCCCAGGGCTACGGTCACCCCGGCATCACGCATCTGCCGGATCGGTGCGATGCCAGATCCGAGTCTACAATTCGAACACGGGCAATGGGAAATTCCCGTCCGACTCTGGCCAAAAAGTTCAATTTCCGAACTATCCAGCTTTACACAGTGCGCATGCCAGACGTCGGCTCCGGTCCAGCCCAGATCCTCGGCGTATTGTCCGGGACGACAGCCGAAACGAGCCAGGGAATAGGCAACGTCCTCGTCGTTCTCGGCCAGATGCGTGTGCAGCATCACACCCTTGTCGCGCGCCAATAGGGCGGTGTCCCGCATCAGCTCCCGGCTGACGGAGAACGGCGAACAGGGCGCCAGTCCGACCCTGACCATCGACCCCGGGCGCGGATCGTGGAACTTGTCCACCACCCGGATCATGTCGTCCAGAATGGCTGCCTCGTCTTCGACCAGACTGTCAGGCGGCAAGCCGCCGGCACTTTCACCGATCGACATCGCACCCCGGGTCGGATGGAACCGCAGGCCCAGCTCTTCCGCTGCAGCAATGGTGTCGTCCAGTCGCGCACCGTTCGGGAAGAGATACAGATGGTCCGAGGTCAACGAGCAGCCCGACAAGGCAAGTTCGGCCAGACCCACCTGGGCCGAAACGAACATCTGTTCCGGACCAAATCGCGACCAGATCGGATAGAGCGTCTTCAGCCAGCCGAACAGCAGTGCGTCCTGTCCGCCCGGGACAGCACGGGTCAGCGTCTGGTACAAATGGTGATGCGTGTTCACGAGCCCCGGCGTCACCACGCAGCCCGTCGCATCAATCACCTCGGCCTCAGCCTGGGCCAAGCCTCGACCGATTGCCAGAATAACCCCATCGCGCAGATAGACGTCCGCCGCAGCAAGTTCCGCCCGCCCGGCGTTCATCGTCACGACGACATCAGCGTTTCGGATCAGAAGATCGGACATGGGTGCGCCTTGAGCACACCCTTCGGTTTCCGTTGAAACCTGCAAGCCCGTCAGAAGGGAGAAGGACACGAAGCCTGCACGCCGCAGCTGTATCAAATACTCGCATGGGCGGGCAAGAGCCTAGACGTTCGACCAGCCACCGTCGATGACATGTGCAACGCCTGTTGTGAACGAGGATTCATCCGACGCCAGATACACGACCAGGGCTGCGATTTCCTCGGCACTGGCCATCCGGCCTGTGGGCTGACGGGCGAGAAAGGCCTTGCGCGCGGCCTCGTAATCGCCGGTATCCTGCATGCGCTGGCGCAGCGAGGGCGTGTCGACCGTACCGGGGCAGACCGCGTTGCAGCGAATACCCTTGGTGATGAAGTCAGCCGCAATCGCCTTGGTCAGCCCGATCACGCCGGCCTTCGTCACCCCATAGACCGCCCGGTTGGGCGCAGCGATGATCGACCCGGCGACGGAGGCCATGTTGATGATATTGCCATGCCCGCGCGCGATCATTCCGGGCAACACCGCCTTGCACATGCGGAACATGGCGGTGAGGTTCAGATCAAGCGAGAAGGCCCAGGTGTCCTCGTCGCAGTCAAGGATCGTGCCGTTCGCCACAAATCCCGCGCAGTTGAACAGCACATCGGGGATACCGACCTCGGCAAAGGTGGCGGTGATGGCGTCCGGGTCGCGCACGTTCAGAACCCGGGTTTCGCACCCTGACACCTCAGCCAGGGCCGCCGCGTTCACATCGGTTGCGATGACCCGTGCACCCTCGCGCGCCATGGCGAGGGCGGATGCGCGTCCGATGCCCGCCCCTGCCGCCGTCACGAAAACCGTCTTGCCGTCCAGCCGTCCCATCCGCGCCTCCGCCAGTTTGCGCCAGCCTAACGCGCAGCAAACTGACATGCCAGTTCCCTTTCGCGTGCCACGAGGCTAGCCTTGGGCCAAGGAAGGAAACTGCAGATGATCCACTCGGTGTCAGCCAAAGGCATTCAGGCCAAGTTCGTCGCCCGGGGCGGGGTTCTGCAAAGCTTTGCCGTGCAGGACGCAGGTGCCGAGATCGCGCCCCTGCACCGCGCGCCCTGGGCCGAGTTGGAAGTGCCGACCGACGCCCCGCCGCATCAGGCCTGGCTGGCCGGCGATTTCCTGGCCGCTCCGATGGGAATGGGCCCGGACAGTCTGCATGGTCTGACGGCGAATGGCGACTGGGAGGTCCTGCCCGCCGCTCCCGCTGTGCTGCGCGCCGTGCTGGCAGGTGCGGTACAGGGCGCAACGGTCGTCAAAGAGCTGTCGGTCACTGATGACCATCCCTTCGTCTATCAGCGTCACCTGTTCATCGGCGGGTCGGGCAGCCTGCCGGTGTCGAACCATGCCATGATTGCCGTGCCGAATGGCGCGCGTCTGTCCTTCTCGCGCAAGCGCTGGTGGGAAACGCTGGTCGCGCCGCTGGAGACCACGCAAGGACGCAGCCGCCTGGCCTATCCCCGCCGGGCGGAAGATGCCGCCGAGTTTCCCGCAGCCGATGGCGAAACGGTCAACCTGCACCGCTATCCTTGGGGTGAGGCGCATGAGGATTTCGTGGCTGGCGTCGACGACCCGGCCTCGGCCCTGGGATGGACAGCCGTGGTCCGCCCGACGGAAGGCGATCTGGTGCTGTCGCTCAAGAATGCCCGCGCCCTGCCGCTGACGATGCTGTGGCATTCCAACGGCGGGCGGGACTATGCGCCATGGAACGGCCGCCATCGCGGGTGTCTGGGGGTCGAGGAAGGCGCTGCCCTGCCGGTTCTTGGGCTGTCGTCGCGGGAAAGCCCCGACCCTCTGACGGCAGCGGGCCAGCCTGCCCTTCTGACGTTGGCACCTGAGGGAACGGTCGAGGTCCGCCACATCCTGGGCGCGGTGCATTGGCCCAGTGGCCAGTCGGTCGCGGGCGTGATGCTGGAGGGCGACGTGCTGACCGTCACCGGCGATTGGGGCGCTGAACGCAAGCTGCCGATCCGTGGCGGCTGGCTGGGCCTTGCCGCCACACCTCAGCCCAAGGCCGCAAGTCTGGATTGGGACCTTTAGGCCTCAGCCGGGATAGCCGGGTTTCTGCGACCAGGCCCAGGCATCGCCGATCATCTGTCGCAGGGTCGACCGTTTCGGCTCCCACCCGAGCTCTTCAATTGCCCGGCGCGAGGAGGAAACCAGTGCCGCCGCATCGCCCGGCCTGCGCGCGCCCATCACCACGGGAACCTCGCGGTTGGTTACCGCCCGGCTGGCGTCAATGACCTCGCGCACCGAAAATCCGTGGCCGGTGCCCAGACAGAAGACCCCATTGCCCCGACCTTCCAGCAGGTGGCGCAGCCCCAGCACATGCGCCTCGGCCAGATCGGCGACATGGACATAATCGCGCACGCAGGTGCCGTCGCGCGTCGGATAGTCGGTACCGAACACCGTCAGCGCCGGACGCTTGCCCGCGACCGCCTCAAGCATCAGCGGAACAAGATGCGTCTCGGGCGTGTGCTGTTCGCCGATCTCGCCCTCGGGGTCCGCGCCTGCCACATTGAAATAGCGGAAGATCACATGGGCCAGACCATGCGCAGCGCCCATGTCCGCCAACAGGCGTTCGACCGCCAGTTTCGACCCGCCATAGGCGTTGATCGGGCGCTGCGGCGTCTCTTCGGTCAAGAGGACGCCGTCCTGATCGCCATAGGTTGCGCAGGTGGAAGACAGAACGATGTTGCGCACGGCGGCAGCAGCGCAGGCCTGGAACAGATTCAGGGCCGAACCGACATTGATCCGCCAGTAGCGCGCCGGGTCCCGCATCGAGTCAGCCACAAGAGACAGCGCCGCAAAGTGCATCACGGCGACAGGCCGATGCTCGGAAAGCGCCGCGTCGATCGTCGCACGGTCCATCAGGTCGCCCCGGACCAGAGGCCCCCATTTCACCGCCGCGTCCCAGCCGGTCGAGAGATTATCAAAGGCGACTGGCAGATAGCCAGCCCGCGCCAGAGCCTTGCAGGCATGCGAGCCGATATAGCCCGCGCCCCCGGTGACCAGCACGCGTTCCGCCATAGTGACCGGAGTCCCTTTCCTCAGATGAACTGGATGTCATCGACCAACACAGATGCGTCGAAAATCCCCCGGATGTCCAGAGAGGCCCCGTTGCCCAGGTCGATCAATAGCCCGGTCGCGGTCACAGTCGCACCGGCAAGGACCACCTCGGTCGTCGGCGGTGCCCCGCTCCAGAGCTCAGCCTCCAGCACGATCTTATCCTGGCCATCGGTGAAATCCATGATGACGTCCTGACCGCCCGAAAACACAAAGACGTCCGCCCCGATGCCACCGACAAGCGTGTCGTTGCCTGAGCCTCCGTCCAGCCGGTCTGCTCCGGTCCCACCCTCCAGACGGTCGTTGCCGGTTCCGCCCAGAAGCGTGTCATTGCCATCCCCGCCCAGCATGATGTCGTTGCCCTGGCCGCCCGCGAGCCAGTCGAACCCGAAACCGCCATCCAGACGGTCATCCCCGGCGTCGCCCAGCAAGACGTCGTTGCCGTCGCCGCCGAACAGACTGTCGTTGTCGTCTCCACCATCCAGCCGGTCGTTGCCGCTTCCGCCATCCAGCCAATCCGCGCCCCGGTCCCCGGCAAGACTGTCATTGTCTGCGCCGCCGTGGATCCAATCATTGCCATCGCCGCCTGCCAACTGGTCGTTGCCAAGGCCTCCTTCAAGGCGGTCCGTCCCGCTGCCCCCATTGGCGTTGTCGTTGCCGTCACCCCCGAGGAGCGTATCGTCGCCCTCCTCGCCAGAGAGGCTGTCGTTGCCCGCCCGCCCGTCCAGCCGGTCGTTGCCCGCCCCGCCATGCAGCCCGTTC
>JALOTD010000044.1 GCA_025458105.1 Tabrizicola sp.
CTGGTTCATCGGCTATACCTCGAACATCGCGGCGGGCTGCTACATCGGCTATGACCAGCCGCGCACGATGGCGGGTGCCTCGGGTGGCGGGTTCTGCGGACCGGTCTTCGAAGAGTTCATGAAGATTGCCATCAAGAAATACGGCGGCACCAAATTTGCCGTGCCGCCGGGCGGCTATTTCATCAAGATCGACCGCTTCACCGGGCAGCAGTTGCCCGATGACGCGAGCGGCGACTATGTGGTAGCGGAGTACTTCCGCGAAGGCGAAGAGCCGATCTTCGGCCTGGGCGCCATGGTGGACGGCGGCTTTGCGATGGGTGAGAACCTGCCGCTCTTTGCCTATGGCGAAGGCGAAAGCGGCGGCGACACTGGGACAACCGTCACCAATGCCGAGGGCGAAACCGTCGTCGTGCCGAAGAAGGCCGATTTCGGCACCGTCTCTTCCGGCGGCCTGTACTGACCCCTTCTGCCCAACCTGACCGCGCCCTTGCCGGGGCGCGGCCAAACGCTTATGACCGCCCGCTGAAACAGGACCACTGGACCCGACATGCGCGCCGAAACGCAAGGCAACATCGAAGCCATCGAGAAATCGCTGAAACTCCTGGCCCAGCGAATGGACTGGGAGACCGCGCCGCACCGGCTGGAAGAATTCGACGCCATGATCGAGGCGCCGGATCTGTGGAACGACCCGGCCAAGGCGCAGAAACTGATGCGCGACCGCCAGGCGCTGCTGGATGCGGTGAACGCTTACAAGCTGATCGACGGGGGCCTGAAGGAAAACGTCGAGCTGATCGAGATGGGCGAGGCCGAGGGCGACGCCGAGATCGTGGCCGAGGCCGAGACCGCGATTGCCGATCTGGTCAAGACCGCCGAGCAGAAAGAGCTAGAGGCGCTTTTGAACGGCGAGGCGGACGGCAACGACACGTTCCTGGAAATCAACGCCGGCGCCGGGGGCACGGAAAGCTGCGACTGGGCCAGCATGTTGGCGCGGATGTATGTCCGCTGGGCCGAAAAGCGCGGGTTCACGGTGGAACTGCAGTCGGAAAGCGAAGGCGACGGCGCGGGGATCAAGTCGGCCAGCTACAAGATCTCCGGCCACAACGCTTATGGCTGGCTGAAGACCGAGGCCGGGGTGCATCGCCTGGTGCGGATCAGCCCCTATGACTCTGCCGCCCGCCGCCATACCAGCTTCTGCTCGGTCTGGGTCTACCCGGTCGTGGACGACAACATCGAGATCGAGGTCCAGGACAAGGACATCCGCATCGACACCTTCCGGTCCTCGGGCGCGGGTGGCCAGCACGTGAACAAGACCGATTCCGCCGTGCGGATCACCCACTTCCCCAGCGGGATCGTGGTGACCTCTTCGCTCAAGTCACAGCACCAGAACCGCGACATCGCGATGAAGGCGTTGAAGAGCCGCCTCTACCAGCAGGAACTGGACAAGCGGAACGCGGCCATCAATGAGGCGCATGAAAACAAGGGCGACGCGGGCTGGGGCAACCAGATCCGATCCTATGTGTTGCAGCCCTACCAGATGGTCAAGGACCTGCGCACCGGCCATCAGACCAGCGACACGCAAGGCGTGCTGGACGGCGATCTGGATGCTTTCATGTCGGCGACTCTGGCCCTGAACGCCTCTGGCAAGAAGCGCGGCGACATCGAGGACGTGGACTGAGGCGGCCCTACGCCTGGCCCAGGATGACCTTCAGGACGTTCGAGCAGACGAACAGGAAGGGAATGAAGGTGGCCAGAAGCAGTCCGAAATGCTTGAGGAGTCCTTTGCTTTCGGCGTCGCCTCGCAGGGCCCAACGCAGGTAGGTCAGCAAGTGCAGTGGCCAGAGGAGAATCTGGAAGGCAAGAAGCACAGCGATGCCCATGAAGCCGCCCACGATCATTAGCCGCAGCATCCAGTCGGGCTCATCCGGGCGCTCGCGCCGGAGCGCCGATATGTCTACCAGCTCGCGAACCGCTCCGCGCGGAATGCGCGAGAGGAACGACTTCATCATCATGCCGCCAATCACGCAGTAGTCGATCAGCATGCTTGGCACATGAAACGGCAGAACCGTAAGCAGCGCGTCCTTTAGGGCTGTCCAGTGGTTCAGGATGCCAACCTGAAACCAGGCTTGCCATTCGACGATGTTTTCCGACAGACCTGCCAAGCCTAGCCAGGCAAGAAGGATGGTCACCAGATTGCGCACTGCAGGCCTGCCGCTTTTTGATGGGATTTCAGCGTCATATGGCTGTTGCATGGTGTTTGGGCTGCGTCAATCCGGGAAGCAGCCTATGGCTCGACCGTCAAAGGTGAGATCAGGCAATCATGACTTGCGCGGACCAGGGAAAGCGGCAGCATAAGGCTATGCGCACCTGTCTTTTTGCCCTTGCCCTGATCCCAGCCCCCGCGCTGGCCGATTTCCGGATCGAGCCGCGCGATTGTCCGGCGGATGTCGGCTGCCTCGCCGCCGTCCAGCTGACCCGCTTTTCGCAGTCGCCGTCGGTTCCGGTGGTGGTGGGCGATGCCTTGGTGCTGGTCGGGATCGGGCCCGATGACACCAATTCGATGACCAGTCTTCTGGCGGTGGAAATCACCCTGTCCGGCACCCCGGCACTGGCGGGCGTCACCGAGCTGGATGCCACCACGACGGAACGGCAAGGCCGGATCGAAGTGGCCCCGGACGGACAGACCTATGCGGTCTTCACGGTGGACGAACGCGACCATCTGAACCGCAACCGCCTGGTGACCGCGATCCAGTTCTTCGACGAGATGGGAGAGCGGCAGGGGCGGGTGGGGCCGCCCTATACGCCGGACTGGCCAGAGGATCTGGAAGGGACGCCGGGCGACCTTTTGTCGACCTATCGCGGGACCAACGCGCTGACCTTTGCCGAGGGCCGCATGTCGCTGCGGTTTGGCCGGTTCCTCATGTCGGCGCGGATTGCCGATGGCGCGATGGAGCTGGTCGAGACCGCGCCCGGCAGTGAAGAGGACGGGATCGAGGCGCTGGCCAACCTGCTGTTCGATCCAACCGGCGGTTACGGCAGCTGGGTCCAGGCGGGCGTGATGGGATTTCACAATTACGCCGGTGACGGACGTCCGCCAGAGCTGGGTCTGGCACGAACCGCCCCAAGCGTGCCCCCTGACGTTCTTGGACGCTGGACGGCCTCGGAAGTGATCCTGGAGCCAAACGAGGCCGATTATCAGCGCGATTATGCGGCGGTCACGATCTCGCCCGATGGGGCCTTGCTGGCGGCCATCCGGCTTGGCAACAGCAGTTGTGACCCCGGTCCCTCGCCCTTCGACGTCGTGGTCTATGATACCCGGACCGGGCGGTTGGTCTGGACCGCTCCGGGCGTTCGGACAGGCGTCGTGCAGCTTGGGTTGGCCTTTGCGAAGGACAACCGCCTGATCCTGACCGAGGCGCAGGGGGCAGTGGCCCCGCCCTGTGGGCCAACTGAGGACCCGTCCCTTGTCCGCGTAACGATCTACGATCCGCGTCCTGCGCCCTAGCATTTCGCTTGTCGTGCGCTTTGTCGCGCGCTTATTCTTTGGGCATGAGCGTTTCGAACCCGCCTGCCGTGCCGGAAGTGAACGAGGTCGATGCCTCCGACCTCAAGGCCAGTATGGGGCTGGTCTTCTCGGCCGTCTATGTGCTGGGCGGCTGGCTGATCCTTTGGGCTTCGACGACCGAGGGGCAGATCTGGTGGACACTGCCCGCAAGCGCCGGATTCCCGATCCTGGGGCCGTTCATCGCCTGCGGGTTCTACGAGATCTCACGGCGGCTCGAGGCGGGGGAGCCGCTGCGGGCGGCAGAAGTCTTCGGCGTGATCTTCCGCCAGAAGGACCGCCAGATCCCGGCCATCGCGGCTGTGATCGTGGTCTATTTCCTGTTCTGGAACTTCCTGTCGCACATGATCTTTGCGCTGTTCCTGGGGAATGGGACGATGACCAATGTCTCGTCCTCCTTGGCCGTGTTCCTGTCGCCCGAGGGGCTGGCGATGCTGGCTTTCGGGACGGCAGTGGGTGCGGTCTTCGCGACGCTTCTTTTCAGCCTGACGGTGGTCAGCCTGCCGATGCTTCTGGACCGTGAGGTTGATTTCGTGACCGCGATGCTGACCAGTTTCGCGCTGGTCCGCGAGAACCCGCGCGTCATGCTGGGCTGGGGGGCACTGATCGCGGTGTGCCTGTTTCTGGGGATGTTGCCGGCCTTCCTCGGGCTGTTCCTGGTCCTGCCCCTGTTCGGGCATGCCAGCTGGCACCTTTACCGCCGCGCGATCACCTGACCGGACGGCGCACGGCCAGCGCCAGAACGGCGGCGGTTGCGGCGCCGAGGCTGGCGATCAGCGCAACCTGTCCAAACGCTTGGCCTGTTGCGGCCAGATGCGCGGGGCTAATGGCGGTCAGGCCAAAGCCCGGCTCAGCCTCCCCATAGGCCTGTGACGCCACGCGGCCCAGAAGGGCCACCGCTACCATTCCAGCCACTCGCGCGACTGCGTTGTTGATGCCTGAGGCCGCGCCTTGTTCGCCATCCTCGGCCCCTTGCATCGCGGCCGCAGTCAGGGGGGCGACAGCCAGCCCAAGGCCCAGTCCTGCCAACGCAGTCAGCGGCACGACATGGGCCCAGAACTGGCCAAAGGGGGCGGCGAGCCAGAGCCCGGCATAGGCGCAGGCGACCAGTCCGGCGCCCGCGGCCATCATCACGCCCGCGCCCCAGCGATCGGCCATCCGGCCTGCGGGGGCGGAGAGCACGCCGATCATGACCGAAATCGGCAGAAAGGCCGCCGTCACCTCCAGCGCCGAGACGCCCCAGGCCGACACGGCTGTCATCGGCAGGTAGAACATCACCCCGTTCAGCGCGAAATAGAGGGTGAGGGTCACCAGATTTGTGACGGCCAGCGTCCGGTTGCGGAAGAGGCCCAGCCGCAGCATCGGGGCGGGGGCCATGGCCTCCCACCCCAGAAAGGCGAGGAGTGCGGCTGCAGCGAGTGCCCAGATCAGAGGTCCGGCCCCTGGGTCGGTCAGCGCCCAGGCCAAAAGCCCGAGGCCCCCGGCAGCCAGGCCCGCGCCCGGCAGATCGACCGGAGTGCCGGGGCGGCCCAGGTCGCCCGGCGTGCGGCCCTTGACCAAGGCCAGCGCGGCAAGGCCAAGCGGCAGGTTCAGCGCGAAGATGAGCCGCCAGCCGACCTCGCCCCCCCAGGTGACGAACATGCCCCCGATGACCGGGCCAAGCGCAGTGGTCAGGGTCGAGGCGGCAGCCCAGAGGCCAAGGGCACGGCCACGCGCCTCGACCGGATAGGCGCGGGCGACCAGTGCCATGGACCCCGGCACCATCAGCGCGGCCCCAAGGCCCTTGATCGCGCGGGCGGCAATCATCTGCTCGGGCGTCTGCGCGGCGGCGCAGGCCAGGGAACCCGCAACGAAAATCCAGATGCCGATGCCAAAGACCCGCGCTATGCCGAAGCGGTCGCCCATCGCGCCGCCGACCAGCACGAGGGATGAGACGACCAAGAGATAGGCGGTGTTGATCCACTGGGCCTCGATCAGTGTGGCCCCCAGCGCCGCACGCATGGCAGGAAGGGCAATCGCGGTCACCGAACTGTCGATAAACCCCATGGACGACGCCAAGATCGCCGCCCAGAGGACGCGCGTACGGTCGGTCGGCGCACAAAAGGAAACGGGCACCGAGGGGGACCCCGATGCCCGCGCAATCGTCATGTCAATGGATCAGCCCGCCTCGCCAGCCGCAGGGGCGGGGGTGTCCAGCCGCATGGAGGCGGCAGGAGCCGGGCGGCCATTGGCCAGCGGGTCTTCCTGACGCTGGACTGAGCCTTCGAAATGCGCGCCCGACTCGATGGCGATGGTCTTGTGGATGATGTCGCCTTCTACCCGCGCGGTCGAGGTGAGGCGGACCTTCAGCCCCCGGACCCGACCGATCACCCGGCCGTTGACGACGATGTCGTCGGCAACGATCTCGCCCCGGATCGTCGCGCTTTCGCCGACGGTCAGCAGATGCGCGCGGATGTCGCCTTCAACAGTGCCTTCAACCTGGATGTCGCCGGTGGTGCGCAGGTTGCCGACCACGGTCAGATCCGATGACAGGACCGACACCGCCGCCTTGCCCTTGGGCGCCGAGGGGGTGAAGTCCATGCTGGGTTTCGTCATCGTAGGGGCCTCCGGGGCTTTGGGCTTCTCGGCCTCGGCTTTGGGGCCCGGCTCGTTGATGCGGCTCTTAGAAAACATTGTTCGCTGCCTTTATGAAGGTCATCGGGTTTACCGGTTCACTGCCAAGGCGAACCTCGTAGTGCAGGTGCGTGCCGGTTGACCGGCCTGAATTGCCCATATCACCGATCCGGTCACCGCGCGAGACCCTTTGGCCGACTTCGACCCGGATCTGGCTAAGATGTGCATAGCGCGTCTCGACCCCGAAATCATGCTGGATCTTCACCAGTCGGCCATAGCCGTTGTCCCACCCGGCATGGGTCACGACACCGTCGGCTGTGGCATAGATCGGAGTTCCGTAGGCGCCGGCCATATCGGTGCCTTCGTGCATGCGGGTCCCGGCGCCCTTCGGGTCGCGGCGATAGCCGAAGCCGGAGGTCCAGCGAAAACTGTCCTTTACCGGCATCGCGAAGGGAAGCTTGAACGCGGCGATCCGGTACATGTTCATCCGGTCCAGCCCGTTCAGGATCGCGTTGGCGCGCAATTCTTCCGGCGACAAGGCCCCGCCTGAGGTCGACATCGAGATCGGCGTCAGCGGCCCGCCCTGACCCGAGTAGCCAGCTCGCACGGCATCCAAAAGATCCTCGGGGGACATGCCCGCCTCACGGAACATGTTGTCCAGGGGTTCCATCGAGATGGTAACGGCCTCTTCCAGCTTGGCGAAGATCAGGTCGTTGCGCTGTTCCACCATGCGCTTTTCTTCAGCGATCATGCGGGTGGCTTCCTGCGCCTCAAGCGCGGCGGTCAGCATTTCGTCCCGCTCTTCCGCCGTCAGACCCAGCGTGTCGATCAGGATTTCCAGCGTGGCCATCGCATCCTTGGCGCGGCCCATTTCGGTGGCTCCGCCGGACTGTTCGTTCAGCGCCAGTGTCACGCGGTCGGCCTCGGCGCGCGCCTCGTCGCGTTCCTGGATCGTGCGACGCAGCGTGTCCTGAATCGCCTCGACCCCGGTCTCCAACTCGCGTCGCCGGTCTTCCGAGGCGAGAAGGCGTTCCTGCATGGCGGAGACCTGTTCGAGCGCGACATTGAAGCGTTCCTGCGCCCGCGCCGCCTCTTCCGCGCGCAGGTCGCGGTCGGTCGAGAGCGCAGTCAGCCGTTCTTCATACAGCGCCTGCTGGCGGGCGGACTGTTCCCGCGCCGAACCGGCACCGATAGAATCCATCATGATCAGGGCCGTGGCAACAATGGTCCAGGCAAGGCCAAGCGTTCCACCCACCAAGGCGATGACCTGTGTCGCAGGACGTAGCCGGATGAACCGGGTTTCGGTGTCCGATTTCAGGAACAGCCGCTGTTCCGGGAAATGACGCTCCAGGCTTTGGTGAAACCGATAGGCCAGACGGTTCAGCACGTTGTGGTCATCCGGTTCTTTGCCTCTGCTTCTTGTGGTCCGGGCGCAGCTTGTACACGCATGCTGTGCCAACGGCCCTGCAAGTGCTTAGCCAGCCTGTTTCAGGCTCGCAACAAATTTGACCACAGGGCCAGTTTTCCTGCGCGGGGAGTCGCCAGTATCGGCAAGAAACCGCCGATCATTCTGTCGTTTCGGCTAGAGGCCAATAGAAATCGGGCGGCAGGCCTGCGTCAGCGCGTTTTTCCTCGTTGAAGGGCGGCTTCAGCGTGCCGTGGAAATAGCGACGGACGAGGGTGTGGAACACGTCTTTCGGGTCCGACCCCTCGCGCCCGCAGAGCCAGTTGAACCATTTCGAGCCGTAGGCAACGTGAGAGACCTCCTCGGCATAGATCACCTCCAGCGCGGCAAGGGCCTGGGTGGCGCCCGCCTTGCGGAAGATCTCGATCATGCCGGGGGTCACGTCCAGCCCCCGCGCCTCCAGCACCATGGGCACGACAGCGAGACGGCCAAGAAGGTCCTGTGAGGTGTCTTCGGCGGCGCGCCACATTCCGGCATGAGCGGGAAGCGCGCCGTAATAGCTGCCCAACGCCTCCAGGCAGTCGCAGATCAGATTGAAATGCTTGGCTTCTTCGTCTGCAGCCTTGACCCAGTCGTCATAGAAGCCAAGGGGCATCGGCTGGTCGGCAAAGCGGGCAATGATGTCCCAGTGCAGGTCGACCGCATTCAGCTCGATATGCGCGACAGCGTGCAGGAGGGCGATCCGCCCGGCCTCTGAGCCTGGGCGTCGGCGCGGGACATCCTTCGGGGCAAGGAGTTCGGGTTTCATGGGCCGGGCCGGGCGCAGTGGCGGTCGGGCCTGACCGATGGGGAGGGACGTACTCGCCGAGCGCGCGGCGAACCAGGCACTCGCATGGGCACGACCGAGCGCGGTTTTCCCGCGCCCGTCCGCTGTCGTCAGCACTTCAACAGCCATCTCCGCCAGGCTTTTGGTCATCGGCATCCCATCCTGGGCCGCAATTCCGCTGTAAGGAATTGTAGCCCTGATCTTTCAAGGAAGAATCGTCCTTGTCTGCTAAAGCGCCTTTGCTACGGCAAGCACTTCGTCGGCGTGGCCCTTGACGCTGACCTTGTTCCAGACTCTCGCCACCTTGCCCGCGCCGTCGATCAGGACGGTCGTCCGCTCGATCCCCATGTAGGTCTTGCCATACATGCTTTTCTCGACCCAGACGCCATAGTCTTCGCAGACCGACCCGCCTTCGTCCGAGGCCAGCACGATCGACAGGCCATGCTTCTTGCAGAACTTGTCGTGGCTTTTGACGCTGTCCTTCGACACGCCGATCACGGTTGTCCCGGCTGCAGTGAAGTCGGCGAGGCGCGCGTTGAAATCCTGCGCTTCCAGCGTGCAGCCTGGCGTGTCGTCCTTTGGATAGAAGTAGAGCACCACTTTCCCCGGCCGCAGGGCCGACAGCGTGACCATTGCGCCGCCGTCGCGGGGCAGGGTGAAATCGGGGGCGGTCGAACCTTCGGAAATCATGGGCGGCTCCTTGCCTTTTTAGGGATTGTGATTTCCGTTCTAGTTGCCTTCTGGCAAAGTCAAAGGCAAGGACGGCGGACCGCGCGAGGCAGGTCTGGCCCGACACGGGATTGGGGCGCACGGGTAGGGATGCAGGACATCGAGGCTGGCCAGGATCGCGCACCCGCCGAGGCCGCGCCGCCACCAGCGGCCCCCGAACCCCGACGCCCGCGGCGCAAGGTAAGGCGCGTGCGGTTCAGCCTGACCGTGGTCTTGACCCTTGTGGGGCTGGCCCTTGCCTTTGGTTACCTGACGATGGCCTACACCGGCAAAGCGCTGGAATTGCCGACCGCTGCGGTGGCTGAACTCGAAACTCGGCTGAACGCCAGTCTGGCGAAGGGCCGGTTGCCGCCGGGACATTCGGTGTCGCTCGGCCAGGTCGAGATTGCGGTGTCCGACGATCTGGTGCCGCGGCTGAGGCTACGGGACATCCGGTTCCTTGACCCTGGCGGCAGGTCGCTTTTGACCCTGCCCGAGGCGCTGGTCAGCTTTGATCCTGGCTTTGCACTGTCAGGCAAGGTGCGGCCCACGACCATCAGGCTGATCGGTGCGCGGCTGGCAGTGCGGCGCGATGCCGAGGGTCGGCTGGACCTTGACCTGGCGGGGGCTGCCGGGGCGGGCCCGAAGACTCTGGGAGAAGTGCTGGACACAGCCGGGGCGGCTTTCTCTTCGCCGGTTTTGGCGACCTTGCATACAGTCGAGGCCGAGGCGCTGAGCCTGACCTTGACCGATGACCGGGCCGGACGGGCCTGGGATGTCGGGGACGGCCGTCTGGTGATTGAAAACCGGGATGGCACGCTTGCCGGCGAACTGGGCGTGACGCTGCTGACGGACGCGGGGGCAACCCTGGCAACGGTTTCCCTGTCGACGGACAAGGCCACTGGTGCGGCACGGATAGTGGCACGGCTGGACAACATGGCCGCCCCTGACCTTGCCGCCTTCGCGCCACCCCTTGCCTTTCTGGGCGCGGTCGGGGCGCCAATCTCGGGCGAGGTTGAGGCCAGCATTTCGGATGCGGGCGCCATTGCCGATCTGACGGCGGAACTTGACCTTGGCCAGGGCAGCATTGACCCGGGCGAGGGCGCAAAACCCATTCCCTTCGACGCGGCGGGGCTGGGGGTAAGCTACAACCCCGACACAGCGCGGCTGACCCTGCGCGACCTCAGCGTCGAAAGCCGGTCGCTGCGGCTGCGCGCCTCTGGGCATGCCGATCTGGTGACGGGGGCGGGGCTACCCGTGCCTCCGGGCGAACTGCCTGCTGCCCTGATTGCGCAAATCGGTTTTTCCGAGGTGCGCGTGGATCCGGAAGGCCTGTTTCAGGAAGCGGTGCAGTTCAGCAAGGGCGCGCTGGACTTGCGGCTGACCTTGCAGCCATTCCGGATCGACATCGGCCAGCTGGCTCTGGTCGAAAACGACGAACGACTGTTCCTGGCGGGCGGCGTCTCGGCGGAAGGGGGCAAATGGACGGGGGCGCTGGACATCGAGCTGGACCGGATTGACGCAGACCGGCTTTTGAAACTGTGGCCGGTGTCGGTGGTGCCGAAGACGCGGAGCTGGTTTGCCGAGAATGTGGGCCAGGCCAACCTGAGCAATGTCCGCGCCGCACTGCGTCTGGTACCGGGCCAGCAACCAGTCTTCACGCTGGGCTATGAATTCGAAGAGGCCGAAGTGCGGATCGTGCGGACCTTGCCGCCCGTGCGGGGTGCGCGAGGCCATGCGGCGTTGGAGGACAAGACCTATACCGTCCAGCTGGAGCGCGGCCATATCGTCCCGCCCGAGGGCGGCAGGATCGAGGCGGACGGGTCAGTCTTTCAAGTGTTGGACGTGACCCAGCGCCCCGCCACGGCCAAGATCACGCTGCGCACCTCGGCCCCCCTGACGGCGACGCTGTCGCTTCTGGATCAGCCGCCGTTCAGCTTCTTTTCCAAGGCGGGTCAGCCAGTGAACCTGGGCGACGGACGGGCCGAGCTGGAAGCGGTCCTTCTGATGCCGCTGAAACCCAAGGTTACCCTGCCGGACGTCAGCTATGTGGTGACTGGGCGGATCGTCGATTTCGTTTCGCCCTCGCTGGTGCCGGGGCGCATTCTGTCGGCGCCAGAGGTGACGGTTGCCGTGGATACCGAGGGCTTGACGCTTTCGGGGGCAGGCATGCTGGACCTTCTGCCGGTTGACCTGACCTACCGCCAGGGGTTCGGGCCGGACCAGAACGGCCGTGCGCGGGTGAACGGCACGGTCGTGTTGTCCGATGCGGCCCTGCGTGACCTTGGGGTGGAGCTGCCAGAGGGCGCGATCCGGGGCGAGGGCCCGGCGGCCATTGACATCGCGCTGGTCAAGGACCTGCCGCCGCAACTGACCCTGACCTCGAACCTTGTCGGGCTGGCCCTGCGTCTGGACGCCTTGGGCTGGTCGAAGGGGGCAAAGACCAAAGGCGCGCTGGATCTTGAGGCGCGGTTGACCCGGGCCCCGGTGGTGGAACGGCTGTCCCTGTCGGCCCCGGGGCTGGACGCCGAAGGCCGGATCACCACGGCCGAGGGCGGCGGGCTGGCCGAGGCTCGGTTCAGCCGGGTGCAGGCGGGCGACTGGCTTGACGCGCCGGTGACGCTGACCGGCAATGGGCGGGGGCGCGCGTTGGGAGTAGCGGTGACCGGTGGCCGCCTGGACCTGCGCG
Source organism: Tabrizicola sp. (assembly GCA_025458105.1). Lineage (GTDB taxonomy): Bacteria > Pseudomonadota > Alphaproteobacteria > Rhodobacterales > Rhodobacteraceae > Tabrizicola. The sequence goes on from JALOTD010000044.1 coordinate 11,801, forward strand.
CGATGCCGGACGGGCAGGGCGGCGGTGGCGGTGGCCCGGTCACCTTGGCGCTGGACCGGCTGGTCATCTCGGGCGGGATCAGCCTGACAGATTTCCGCGGCGACTTTGACCTTTCGGGCGGCATGCGGGGCCAGTTCTCGGCGTTGGTCAATGGTGGGGGGGCAATCCTTGGCGCAGTCGGCCCGGCCGAACGGGGAACGGCGGTCCGCATCACTTCGGAAAACGCCGGGGCGGTCATGGCGGCGGCGGGCGTCTTCGACCAGGGCCGGGGCGGAACGTTGGACATGACGCTGGTCCCGCGCGGCACGCCTGGACACTACTCTGGCAAGGCCGAATTCACCCGCATGCGCATTCAAGGCGCGCCCGCCTTGGCGGAGCTTCTGTCCGCCGTCTCGGTCGTGGGCCTGTTGGAGCAGATGAACGGCGAGGGGCTTGCGTTCAACAACGGCGAAGTCAACTTCATCCTGACACCTGCGGCCGTCGAGATCAGCCAGGGCTCGGCGGTGGGGGCCTCGCTTGGCATTTCCTTCGCGGGCCTGTATCGCAGCGACAGCGGGCAAATCGACCTGCAAGGCGTCATCTCGCCGATTTATCTGGTGAACGGATTGGGACAGATCTTCTCGCGCCGGGGTGAGGGGCTTTTCGGCTTCAACTATCGGCTGACCGGCACGACCGAAAACCCGCGCGTGCAGGTCAACCCGCTGTCGGTCTTCACCCCCGGCATGTTCCGCGAGATCTTCCGCCAGGCCCCGCCGAACCTGAAGGATGCCGGATGAAGCTTGCCGATTTCGACTTTGACCTGCCCGAGGCGCTGATTGCCACCCGGCCCGCCCGGCCCCGCACCTCGGCACGGCTGCTTCTGGCCGAAGGCGACCAGATCAGCGACCGGCATGTGTTCGATCTGATCGACATTTTCCGCCCGGGCGACCGGCTGGTTCTGAACAACACCAAGGTCCTGCCCGCGCGCCTGTTCGGCACCCGCCAGCGCGGCGAGGCCGTCGCCAAGGTTGAGGTCACGCTGCTGGAACCCCGGCCCCAGGGCTGGCGCGCGCTGGCCAAGCCCCTGCGCAAGGTGGCCGAGGGCGAGGTGATCCGTTTCTCAGACCGTTTGTCCGCCACCGTGGCCCGGAAGTCCGAGACCGACCTGACCCTGGCCTTCGACCTGACCGGTGACGATTTCGACGCTGCGCTCGCCGAGGCCGGTGTGATGCCCCTGCCACCCTATATCGCCGCCAAGCGCGCGGCGGACGACCAGGATCGCACCGATTACCAGACCGTCTTTGCCCGCCATGCCGGCGCAGTGGCGGCCCCGACGGCTAGCCTGCACTTTGACGAACCGCTTCTGCGGGCGCTGGCCGCCAAGGGGGTCGATTTCACCGAAGTCACCCTGCATGTCGGCGCAGGCACCTTTTTGCCGGTGAAGGTGGATGACGTGACCACCCACAAGATGCACGCCGAATGGGGCCGGGTGACGGCGGCGGCGGCGGACGAGATCAACGCGACGAAGCGTGCCGGGGGCCGGGTGATCCCGGTCGGCACCACCGCGTTGCGGCTGATCGAAAGCGCGGCGGACGAAAGCGGCGTCTTGCATCCCTATGAGGCCGAGACGGACATCTTCATCTATCCGGGCTACCGGTTTCGGGTAACCGACGCGCTGATGACCAACTTTCACCTGCCGAAATCGACGCTGATGATGCTTGTCTCGGCGCTGATGGGCAAAGACCGGATCGACCGGATTTATGGCCACGCCATCGACCAGGGCTACCGCTTCTTTTCTTACGGCGACAGCTCGCTTCTGATCCCTGGGCCCGGGCCATGAGCTACTTTGCCTTCAAAGCCATCTTGTCGGGCATTCTGATCGCCGCGATATCCGAGATCGCCCGTCGCAGCCCCGGTTTTGCGGCGCTCGTCGCCTCTCTGCCGCTGGTGTCGATTCTGGGAATGATTTGGCTTTGGCGCGACACGGGCGACACGGCCCGACTTGCCCACCATGCCGAGGCGACCTTCTGGTACGTCCTGCCCTCGCTGCCGATGTTCCTATTGGTTCCCTGGCTTTTGCGGTCGGGAAACGGGTTCTGGTTGTCGCTTGGGTTCGGCTGCGCGGTGACGATTGCACTTTATCTTCTGCTTCTGTGGCTTGCGCCACGGTTCAATCTGCCCCTGTAGCAAAGGCCCCCCTGTGCTGAAGGTCCTGACCCATTCCTGGCCCCTCTTGATGGGGGTGATGCTGCTGATGGTCGGCAACGGCATTCAGGGCACACTTCTGGGTATCCGGGGCAACCTGGAGGGATTCACGACCTATCAGTTGTCCTATGTGATGGCCGCCTATTTCGTGGGCTTCCTGTTCGGGTCCTGGGCCGCCCCCCGGATGATCCGCCGGGTCGGGCATGTGCGGGTCTTCGCGGCGCTGGGGTCGCTCATCTCGGCCATTCTGGTGATCTACCCGGTTTTCCCGGACTGGATGGCCTGGACGGCGCTGCGGGTGCTGGCGGGGTTTTGCTTTTCCGGCATCTACATCACGGCGGAAAGCTGGATCAACAACACCGCGTCGAACGACACGCGGGGGCAGGCGCTGTCGGCCTACATGATCGTGCAGATGCTGGGAATCATCGCGTCCCAGGTCCTGTTGAACCTGCCCGACCCCACTGGCTTTGCGCTGTTCATCATTCCGTCCGTGCTGGTGTCCTTGGCGTTCATGCCGATCCTTCTGGCCCCGACGCCCGCTCCGGCCTTTGACAGCACGAAACGGCTGCCCTTCCGCGACCTCTTCCGCATCTCGCCCCTGGGCTGCGCAGGCATGCTGCTGACCGGCGGGGTCTTCTCTGCCATGTTCGGCATGGCCGCCGTCTGGGGCGCGCAAGAAGGGCTGACAATCCGCGAAATCTCGATCTTCGTGGGCGCGCTCTATGTGGGCGGCCTTGTCCTGCAATATCCGATCGGCTGGGCCTCGGACCGGATGGACCGGCGGAAGCTGATCATGGGGCTGTCGGCGGGGGCAGCCCTCGTGATGCTGGTGGCCGCCTTCTTCGCACTTCCCTTCGGGGCGCTGATCGTGGTCGCGCTCCTCCTCGGCGGGATCACCAACCCGGTCTATGCGCTGCTCATCGCCTATACGAACGACTTTCTCAGCCGCGAGCAGATGGCGGCCGCCTCGGCCGGGCTGATCTTCCTGAACGGGTTCGGCGCGATCTTCGGGCCAACGGCGACGGGCTGGATGATGGAGACGGTGGGGCCCCGCGGCTTCTTCCTGTTCATCGGTATCCTCTACATCTTGCTGGCCGCTTACGCCGTCTACCGCATGACCCGCCGTGCCGCGCCGCAGGTCACGGGGGCCTTCCGGGGGGTTACGCCGACCGCGTCTCCGCTTGCTGTGGGCGCCGTGCTGGACGAGGCCGCGGCCGATACGCCGGCCCGCACATGACATCGGCGGTTGCAGGGCAGGGCTTTCCCTGCAAGTCTGACAGGCGAAAGGCAGGTGCGCATGTCCGACCCACGGGAAGTGCTGGAGTTCTGGCTGCACGAGATCGGCCCCGACGGCTGGTACAAGGGCAGTGAAGAGATCGACCTTGCCTGCCACCAGTTCGCCGACCTCTGGCAGGCGGCGCATGACGGGGGGCTGGAGCATTGGGTGGAGGGTACGGTCGGCACGCTTGCCTATCTGATCCTGACTGACCAAATTCCCCGGAATATCCACCGTGGCACGGCGCTGGCCTTTGCGACCGACGCGCAGGCCCGGGCGGCGGCGCGCATGGCGGTAGAGAAGGGCTGGGACATGGCCGCGCCCGAACCGGAGCGGCAGTTCTTCTACATGCCCTTCGAGCATTCCGAAGACCCCGCCGATCAGACGCTTGCGGTGAAGTATCTGACCGAGCGACTGTCCAGTGACCCCGAAATGGCCCTGCACGCCCGCGCGCATCAGGAGGTGATCGCGCGGTTCGGCCGATTCCCGACGCGGAATGAGGCCTTGGGCCGGACCAGCAGCGCGGAAGAGCGGGAGTATCTCGACACGGGCGGCTACATGGCCGTGGTCAACCGGCTGAAGAGCCATGCACCTGACGCATAGGCCCAAGGCGCGGCCTTTATTGCTTGGGTTTGGGGAATAGTTTAACGGCAAACTACTTTTCTTGGGAGGGAAAGATGGCCAGCCAAAGCTTCGACGTGATCGTGATCGGTGCCGGACCGGGGGGTTATGTCGCCGCCATCCGTGCCAGCCAGCTGGGCCTGAAGGTCGCGATTGTTGAACGCGAGCATCTGGGCGGCATCTGCCTGAACTGGGGCTGTATCCCGACCAAGGCCATGCTGCGCAGTGCTGAGGTTTATCACCTGATGCACCGCGCCAAGGAATTCGGGCTGGGCGCAACCGGGATCAGCTATGACCTGCCCGCCGTGGTCGCGCGCAGCCGTGCGGTCGCCAAGCAGCTCTCGGGCGGCATCGGCCATCTGATGAAGAAGAACAAGGTCACCGTCTTCATGGGGGCGGCCACCCTTCCGAAGAAGGGGGTCGTGTCCGTCAAGACCGACAAGGGCACCGAGGAATTGACCGCCAAGTCGATCATCCTTGCGACTGGTGCCCGCGCGCGGGAGCTGCCGGGGCTGGAAGCCGACGGCGATCTGGTGTGGAGCTACAAGCACGCGCTGGTCGCCAGCCGGATGCCGAAGAAGCTTCTCGTCATCGGCAGTGGCGCGATTGGCATCGAATTCGCCAGCTTCTTCAATACTTTGGGCGCCGATACTACGGTGGTCGAGGTGATGGACCGCATCCTACCGGTGGAAGATGCGGAAATTTCCGCCTTCGCCAAGAAGCAGTTCGTCAAGCAGGGGATGAAGATCCTGGAAAAGGCCGCGGTCAAGAAGCTGGACCGCAAGCCGGGCGTCGGTGTGACTGCGCATATCGAGCAGGACGGCAAAGTCACCACGCAGGACTTTGACACCGTCATCTCGGCCGTGGGGATCGTCGGCAATGTCGAAAACCTGGGGCTTGAGGCTTTGGGTGTGAAGATCGACCGGACCCATGTGGTCACCGATGAATACTGCCGGACCGGCGTCGAAGGACTTTACGCCATCGGCGACATCGCGGGCGCGCCCTGGCTGGCGCACAAGGCCAGCCACGAAGGCGTGATGGTAGCCGAACTGATTGCGGGCAAGCATCCGCATCCGATCAAGCCGAACTCGATTGCCGGGTGCACCTATTGCCACCCGCAGGTTGCCAGCGTCGGCCTGACCGAGGCCAAGGCAAAAGAGGCGGGCTACGCCATCAAGGTCGGCCGCTTCCCGTTCATCGGCAACGGCAAGGCCATCGCACTGGGCGAAAGCGAAGGCATGATCAAGACCGTCTTCGACGCCAAGACGGGTGAGCTTCTGGGTGCCCACATGGTCGGCGCGGAAGTGACCGAGCTGATCCAGGGCTATGTCGTGGGCCGCAGCCTGGAGACGACCGAGGAAGACCTGATGAACACCGTCTTCCCGCACCCGACCCTGTCCGAGATGATGCACGAGGCCGTGCTGGACGCCTACGGCCGCGCGCTGCACATCTAGGGTTCAGCGGTCAGGTAACCCGCATAGATGATCTGGTCGGTGGTGTTGGCGATGTACAGCCGATGCCGCCCCAGCCAGGGTTCGGGCGACCAGGGAGTGTCAGGGTGATGGATTGTGCCAGGGTTGCCGACGACGCCCGGCTCCAGCCAGACCTGCGGTTCATTGGCCATGTCGGCCAGCATGTCGTAAGCGATGTCATCGACACCACTCGTACCACCCGGCGCGGGAGCCGTGGCAATCTCATTGCCCAATGGCCCGATCACCACAATTTCGTTGGCGATCCGGTCCACGAAGGTCCAGCTCCAGGGCGAGGCCGCGATGCCCCTGATCTCGCGCCCTGGGTAGCTGCGGGTGCCAAGAAGCGTCCCGTTCCGCGCCCGCATTTCCAGCGTTCCGTCCGACGCCCGCAGGTATAGGTTCGGCTTGACCGCAATTCCGTGGGGCGCCGTCAACGCGGTATCGGCCGCCAGATCCTGCATCGAGGTTTCCAGGCGAGTGACCGGGTCGAAGGCAAAGACTTCGGTGGCGTGCACGGTTTCATTGCAGCAGATGATTTTCCCGGATTGTTCGTCAAAGGCCATGCCCGTGATCACGTCGCGTCCCGTCGGGTTCGGGAAGCGGAAGTATTCATAGTCGAACCCGGTGGCGAGGAACACAACCTCATCGTCAAACCCGGTCTGGGTAAGAAAGGCCAGATAGGGGTCGCCCGAGACGCGGGCGATCGTCAAAGCCGTGCCGTTGCCTGCGGTGGTTACGGGATAAGCATAGCGTTGGGTTTCCTGAAAACGCAAAGTGACGGGCATGGGTTGCTCCTGAAAGGATTGTGGAAATGACTTTGGGCAAATGGTGGTCAGGTAATGCGATCAGACTGCAGGTTCCCTTGCAGCAGTCAAAGTCCGGATATCTGACCGTCTAGAGGGGGCGCCAGGCCTATGCGAAGGCGATCATTCGGCCCGCACCCAGCACGCCCAACCATAGAAGCAGCGAGACAGCGGTTGCACGCTTTGGAAGGACGTCCAGCCGCAGATACCAGGTGGCATGCGCCAGGGCGATCGCCAGAAGCGCCAGCTTGGCCTGGAACGCCGGGTTGGCCAGATAGTCTTCCGCTCGGGTCATGAAAAGCAGGACACCGCAGCCAGCGGCCAGCGCAAGCCCTGCAATGGCATAGGGGCGCAGCACGCGGACCATGGGATCAAGGCCCCGCAAGCGCTGCACCTGCATGGGCACCAGCGCGCCAAGCAGGACCGCAATGCCCAAGAGATGCCCCGCGCTGACCAAGGGATAGGTCCAGCGTGACCGGCGCAAGTGCTCCGCCAGCCCGGTAGACTCCAGCCAGTCGATCACGACCGGTCGGGATAAAGGTCGTAGGTCTGCCCACCGATCAGCAGCCGTTCTGCCTTGACCACCAGCTGCGCGGGGTCAGCCGCGCGATGCCCGCGCACAGTGATGTCGCCGCCGGGGGCGAGCATCGCGTCAGTCACGCCCGCCTGTTCGTTGCGCCAGGGCTGGCCGACCTCGACCGTCCAGACCTCGCCATTCGCCTCGACCGTCAGGATCCCGTGTGGGTTCCCCAACTGCGCGGCGGTGATCCGTCCGGTCAGTTCGAATTCGCCATCGTCCGTCCAGCGCCAGCCGTGATGCGCAAATGCTGGCAGGGCGGGCAGGGCAATCAGCGCGGTCAGCAGGCTGCGGCGGGTCAGGGTCATGGCGGCCTCCGGTTTACCACAAAGCTAGGCACGTGCGCGCAGGGGGCAAGTCACAAGGCCGACAGCTTCCCCTCAACCGCGCCCTGCGCTAGGGTCCGGCCCATGCGCCGCCTTCCCCCGATGATCCTCGTCCTTCTGTTGTGGTGCGCGGGCCTTGGGGCAGCGGCGCAGTTCGGCAAGATCTCGATCCTTTATGAGGACTTGCGCAGCGCCTACGGCGGAAATGGCGAGGTCGCGCTGGGGCTGGTCGTGTCGATCGTGGGCATGGTCGGGCTGATCTTCGGCACCACGGCGGGCCTCCTCGTCGCCCGCATCGGCCCGCGCCGGGCCATCGTGGCAGCATTGGCGGCTGGGGCGGCCATGTCGGCGCTGCAGGCGTTTATGCCTGCCTATCCGCTGATGCTGGCCAGTCGGATCGTCGAGGGCGCAAGCCACCTCGCCATCGTTGTCGTTGGCCCCACGATGATCGCTGCCCTCGCCCCCGAGGCGCGCCGCCCCCTCGCGATGACCCTCTGGTCCAGCTTCTTTGGCGTCACCTATACGATCCTTGCGCTGATCGGCCCTTCCGCCAGCCCGACCGGCCTGTTCTTCGGCCATGCCGCCTATATGGCCGCCCTTGCCGTGATCCTGGCCCTGGCCCTGCCGCCTGACCCCAAGGGCCAGGGGCTGCCGATGGGCAATCTTCTGGCGCAGCACGCGACCATCTACGCCTCGCCCCGGCTGGCGGCCCCGGCGATGGGCTTCTGCTGCTATACCTTCCTTTACGTCGCGGTCCTGACGCTCCTCCCTCCCGAGACGCCAGAGACCCACCGCGCCCTGATCGCCGCCGGGATGCCGCTTGTCTCGATCGCCGTGTCGCTTACCCTCGGCGTCCGGCTTCTGAAACGGATGTCCGCCGTCCGCCTGGTCCAGCGGGGCTATCTGGTCGCCATCCCCGGCTTCCTGATCCTGTGGGTCACCTGGGGCCACGGCGCGGGCATGGTGGCCGGAGGCTTCCTCCTTTCTGCCGCGCTTGGAATCGTCCAGGGGGCGAGCTTCGCCGCGATCCCCGAGCTTAACGCCACCCCCGAGGACCGCGCCCGTGCCGCCGGGGCGGTGGCGCAGCTGGGGAATCTGGGGACGACAAGCGGCACGCCGGTCCTCGCTGCCCTTCTGGCCAACGCCGGCCCCTCTGGCCTTGCCATCGCCGCCGTCCTGCTGTGCGCCCTGGGGATCGAGGTGCATCACCGGCAGGCACGCCGCCGCGACCAGCACGCAGATTGACCTTTGTTCCCATTTCGTTCACAAATTCTGGTTGGAGACTCGGCCAAGCCGCACTATCTGTTGGCCTCGCCGCCCGGGGGTTATCATGGCCGAACAGAAGTTCATCGAAGTGCGGGGCGCCCGCGAGCATAACCTGAAGGGCGTCGACGTCGCGATCCCGCGCGACCAGCTGGTGGTGATCACCGGGCTGTCGGGGTCGGGGAAGTCCAGTCTGGCCTTCGACACGATCTATGCGGAAGGCCAGCGGCGGTATGTGGAGTCGCTGTCCGCCTATGCCCGCCAGTTCCTGGACATGATGGGCAAGCCGGATGTCGACCACATCTCGGGCCTCTCGCCCGCCATCAGCATCGAACAGAAGACCACCTCGAAGAACCCCCGGTCCACCGTCGGGACGGTAACCGAGATCTACGACTACCTGCGCCTGCTGTTCGCCCGCGTCGGCACGCCCTATTCCCCCGCCACCGGCCTGCCGATCACCGCGATGCAGGTGCAGGACATGGTCGACGCCGTCATGGCGATGGAGGAGGGGACGCGGGCCTACCTGCTGGCCCCGATCATCCGGGACCGGAAGGGCGAATATAAGAAGGAATTTCTTGAACTTAGGAAGCAGGGCTTCCAACGCGTCAAGGTCAACGGCGCCTTCTATGAGCTGGAGGAGCCGCCGACGCTGGACAAGAAGTTCCGCCACAACATCGACGTGGTGGTGGACCGGATCGTCGTGCGCGAAGGGATCGAGACGCGGCTCGCTGATAGTTTCCGCACCGCGCTGAACCTGGCGGACGGGATCGCGGTCATCGAACTGGCTGACGTGAAGGAAGGCGAGGAGCCGACCCGCATCACCTATTCCGAGAAATTCGCCTGCCCGGTCAGCGGCTTCACCATCGCCGAAATCGAGCCGCGCCTGTTCAGCTTCAACGCCCCCTTCGGGGCCTGCCCGGTCTGCGATGGCCTTGGCATGGAGCTTTTCTTCGACGAACGCCTCGTAGTCCCCGACCAGAACCTGACCCTGATGCAGGGGGCCATCGCGCCCTGGGCCAAGTCGAAATCGCCTTACCTCACGCAGACGATGGAGGCCCTGTCCAAGCACTACGGCTTCAACCTGAAGGCCAAGTGGAAGGACCTGCCCGATACTGTGAAGGACCTCTTTCTCCGCGGGTCCAAGGGCGAGGAGATCGAGTTCCGCTATGACGAGGGCGGGCGGGTCTACCAGGTGAAGCGGGTCTATGAGGGGATCATTCCCAACATGGAACGCCGCTACCGTGAGACGGACAGCGCCTGGAGCCGCGAGGAGATGGAGCGCTTCCAGTCCAACCGCGCCTGCGGAGCCTGTGGCGGCTACCGGCTGAAGCCCGAGGCTTTGGCGGTCAAGATCGCGGGCCTCCACATCGGCCAGGTCGTGCAGATGTCGATCAGCGAAAGCCTGGCCTGGGTCGAAGGCGTGGCCGACACGCTGACCAAGCAGCAGAATGAAATCGCCCGGGCAATTCTGAAGGAAATCCGCGAACGCCTTGGATTCCTTGTGAATGTCGGCCTCAACTACCTGACGATGAGCCGCGCGGCGGGGACGCTGTCGGGCGGGGAATCGCAGCGGATTCGCCTCGCCTCACAGATCGGGTCGGGGCTGACGGGGGTGCTGTATGTGCTGGACGAGCCGTCCATCGGCCTCCACCAGCGCGACAATGACCGGCTTCTGACCACGCTGAAGAACCTGCGCGATGCGGGGAACACCGTGCGCATGGCGGCATGGTGGTCAGCCACGGCACGCCGACGCAGGTCGCGGCGGACCCCGCCAGCCTCACCGGCCAGTACCTCTCGGGCGCTAGGGAGATCGCGGTGCCGAAGACCCGCCGAAAGGGCAACGGGAAATCGGTGACCGTCGTCGGCGCGACGGGGAACAATCTGAAGAACGTCACGGCCGAGTTTCCGCTGGGCAAGTTCGTCTGCGTGACAGGCGTGTCGGGGGGCGGGAAGTCCTCGCTGACCATCGAGACGCTGTTCAAGACCGCCGCCATGCGGCTGAACGGGGCGCATGAAACGCCCGCGCCCTGCGAGACGATCAAGGGGTTCGAACACCTCGACAAGGTCATCGACATTGACCAGCGTCCGATCGGACGGACTCCGCGTTCAAATCCAGCCACTTACACCGGGGCCTTCACGCCCATCCGCGACTGGTTCGCGGGCCTGCCGGAGTCGAAGGCGCGGGGGTATGAACCCGGCCGGTTCAGCTTCAACGTCAAAGGCGGGCGGTGCGAGGCCTGCCAGGGCGATGGCGTGCTGAAGATCGAAATGAACTTCCTGCCCGACGTCTATGTGACGTGCGAGACCTGCAAAGGCCAGCGGTACAACCGCGAGACTTTGGAAGTCAAATTCAAGAACAAGAGCATAGCCGACGTTCTTGACATGACCTGTGAAGACGCGCGCGACTTTTTCCAGGCGGTCCCCGCGATCCGCGAGAAGATGGAGGCGCTGTGCGAGGTGGGCCTTGGCTACATCAAGGTGGGCCAGCAGGCGACAACCCTGTCAGGCGGTGAAGCGCAGCGGGTGAAGCTGTCAAAGGAACTCAGCCGCCGGGCGACGGGGCGGACCCTGTATATCCTGGACGAGCCGACCACGGGCCTGCACTTCGAGGACGTGAGGAAACTGTTGGAAGTGCTTCATTCCCTTGTGGAACAGGGCAACACCGTGGTGGTTATCGAGCATAACCTTGACGTCGTGAAAACCGCCGACTGGGTCATCGACATCGGGCCCGAAGGCGGCGACGGCGGTGGCGAGATCGTCGCGGTCGGCACGCCTGAGGATATCGTCAAGGTCGAGGCGAGCCACACCGGCCGCTATCTGAAAGACCTCTTGCGCCCCCGCAGGGTGGCGGCGGAGTGATCCGCCGCCTGCGACCTCAGGCCTTTTTCATCGGGCAGGTCGAGATGCCGAGGATCGAATAGAGCGGACAACTGGCCATCAAGCTGGTCGCCAGCGGCACGATCCCGATCAGTTTGGCATAGTGCCAGAAGCCTTCCCCCCGATCGACGAAGAACCAGACGATCAGAGCGGCACCCACCACAAAGCGCACCACACGGTCAATGGTTCCGACATTGGTTGCAAACATGGTTTGTCCTCCATCCGGCGCGGTTCCTTCCGCGCATGAACGGACTCTGCCCCAGACCGATGCAGGCCGATCTGATCTGGCGCAAATGCGCATGAAAAAGGCCGCGGGAACGCGGCCTTCCACGTCACAATGCTGTGACCTTAGTCCAGCGCCTTGAAGTTCAGGCTCGCGCCTTCCTTGATACCCGAGAACCAGCGCGCGGTCACGGTCTTGGTCTTGGTATAGAAGCGGAAGGCGTCGGGGCCATATTGGTTCAGGTCACCGAAGGCCGACTTCTTCCAGCCGCCGAAGCTGAAGTAGGACAAAGGCACCGGGATCGGGAAGTTGATCCCCACCATGCCGACATTGACGCGGCTGGCGAAGTCGCGCGCCGTGTCGCCATCGGCGGTGAAGATCGCGGTGCCGTTGCCGTATTCGTTGTCCATCACCAGCTTCAGCGCCTGTTCGTAGGACCCGGTGCGGACGGTCGACAGGACCGGCCCGAAGATCTCCTGCTTGTAGATCTCCATCTCCGGGGTGACGTTGTCGAAGAGCGACGGCCCGACGAAAAAGCCGTTCTCGTAACCCTGCAGCTTGAAGCCGCGGCCATCGACCACCAGCTTCGCGCCCTGTTCGACGCCCGAGTCAATCAGGCCCAGGATGCGGTCCTTCGACTGCTTGGTAATGACGGGGCCGAAATCTATATCGTTTCCAGCGGTATAGGGGCCGACCTTCAACTTCTC